>JAKLDZ010000223.1 GCA_022703255.1 Myxococcota bacterium
GGCTACGTTGAGTGCGTCTTCGTCTGGGCGCAACCTGATGGTCAATGAGATCCATCAATCCAAGAACCCGGGAGGACCACAGAGCCAAGGAGACTCTATTATGGAGAAAAGGAATCTCGTCGGACTCGTCGTTGTTGTGATGTCTGTTGCCGCCTGCGCAGCGAGCACGGACCCAGAAGGCAACCAGCAGGATTCGGAAATGGAGCCAGTGGCACAGATGGAGAGTGCGCTGAGTTCCGACTTCACCGATTCGAGCGGTACGGTCACTGTCCGCATCAAGCAGTGCGGTTGGATCGGGCCCGGGCAGATTCTGAGCGCAGACTGCTCTGTCGAAAGCGACTTCGTGCTGGTTGGCGGCGGTGCCGAGATCGAGGGGCTTGGTAATCCCGGCGCGCTCCTGACGGCGAGCTATCCGGACGGGAATCTCACGACATGGCACGCGAGATCAAAGGATCATCACTACATCTATAACCACAAGCTGCGCTCCTATGCAATCGGTTTGAAGCTCTCCGGACTGTCGTCCACTCAGCTGAGGTCCAGAATCTACTACACTTGGGACACGTCAGGCTACTCAGCTCATCCAAGCATCACAGCGGAACTGCCTCCCGGCTACACACTGCTGGGGGGTGGCGCATACGCTGATTACGGTACTGGACAAGGGCTGCTGCTCACGGACTCTCGGCCCGACGGAATTCAATGGGTGGCACAGGCAAAAGACCACATATACAGCAGCCCTGGCACGGTAACCGCTTACGCTATCGGAATCTCGAGTGGCTACATCTCTGGATTCAACGGCTACGTGGATGCTGTCACACACAGCGCAAGCTCGTGGTCTGGAACCGGATACAACTCGAAGAGCTACCAGGTTCCGACCGGCCGGGTGTTGTCCTCCATCGGAGGTGCTGCCATGTATTCAGGCGGCAAAGGGCGCTTGCTCACCGATATGATTCCGTTCGCTGACTCGCAGTACACCAAGCCTGGAGCGCTTGTTTGGACGAAGGACCACTACTACGCTGACTCAGGATACACGTATGCGTACATCGTCAGCATCAAGAAGCGATGACACGGTATCTTCCGCCGATCGTGTCCTGTCTGCAAGCGTGCGCGGACCAAGAGTGGTGGGTGCAGATCCCATTTTGCAGCATAATGCAAGATGGATTGGATAGCTGACCGGCAATGGAGACCCATGGTTCAAGCCGCCTTCTGCCGTCGGGCAGTCCAAGCGTGCGCCATCGGCAAGTCGCGTCGATCGCGGGGACGGCCGACCACACGCCCTGTCAGCTGGACCACGCGGACCTTGCCGAATCTGGTGCCGATCTCGACGGAGGTCTCTCCCTGCACCTGATGTTCGACTCCTGCCTGCGCGCAGCGCAACCCCTGGGGCCACCTGACGGCCTGGTGTGCGAAGAACAGAGCCATCACCGCCGCGCCAAGCTCAAGAACGCCGGTGCACAGCGACCCCTCGACCTCGGTCGCCGTCTGCGCCGAGAGCCAATCCACGAGCGCCAGCAGTCGCTGGATCTGGTGTTGGACTCTTCCGCGGGCTTCGTGGATAGTGGGCATCGGGCTTCCTCGTGATAGGGATTGCGTCTTAAACAACCGCTTTTTCCATCACGGCGAAAGCCTTGCCCATCCATTCGTGCTCCCGAATCAGCATGGGTTGGCGGTGAACTCCCGCTCAAAGTGGTGTCTGCACCCAAGAGTGGTCGCCCCTTGTCAATGACCTTCCAGCCTTCAATCCCGACTGTGGCATGAACTCGCCGGGAAGCCACCGACGCATATTCCCTCAGGGTCTCGTCGAACCGGGGTGCCGCATACCCCGATACGCAAAGGCGCACGACCTCCTTCGCGCCGCTCGCGACTGCTGCGTGCCCGGGTGCGGCCCCTCAGGCTTCGTCGCCGCTCACGATGCTGTCGCTGGCGAAGTGCTCACACTCTCGCACCGAGCGTTCTATCCTGTCCATGTCGTTCGCGTAGCTCACGGCCGGTCCGTCCACCAGAATGAGCGTGCGTACTCAGGCAGGTCGCCGCCACAAGCTTGGCGTGCGCCGCGCGACCCTGTACCGCAGCCTCTTTCGGGAGAGCTGACCCTGCGACGCGCGAAGTGCCCGGGCGGCGGCTGCCAGCGGAACCCGACGAGATTCTGGCGCTGTGCACGCTTGCCGACAAGATGCGCCGCTCTGAATGCGCGGTACACGGCACGTGCACACATCCGCGCATTTCCAACGAGGTCATGCGCGAGTGCCGACAGAACCTCCCGCGGCCGCAGCAGGACCATCGTGGCAGCCATTCCAAGTGTCGCGCGTGCTGGCACCCCCACGGCTCTGGCACGCGGACGGCCGGAAACTCAGAACCCGGATTCCTGGAACGAACCCACTTGCGATTTTTGACGCTGACAGGCACCATGGAAGGGTCTCCCAGGGCGCACCTGGAGACCATCTGATTGCGGAGAGTCATCACCACGACAACAGGCACGGTCGTACCCGGACAGCGGTGCCACTGGCACCATCCATTCTGACGCGGCGCGTCCGAACGACACCCGAGGGTCGGACATTTCCCTGGACGTGACCGCGAACGCACACTCGGTTCAGTTCCTGCCGGTGGCAAGGCATGCTAACGACGCATAACCTCAGGTCTCTTCGGTACGCGTTCCTGGAGACGGTCTCCAGTCGCTGGGTTGTGGGGGTACCCCATGCCATGCCTCTTCGGATGGCGCACCGCGTTCGCTCGCGAGGGCTACCATGATCTCCGGGACGGCCATGAGGACGAAAACCGGCTACGTGCTGCTGCTGACCGTGGTGTCGTTCATCACCGTCTCTCGGCTAACGTATTGCGTGGATGATGGATACATATTTGCGCGTGTAGCGCGCAACTTCTTGAGGGGCCAGGGATGGTCCTTCAACCCTGGCGAGCCAGTCAACGCCATGACCTCCGTTCTCTGGACCCTTGTGCTGGTGCCCACTACGGCACTCGGGCCGATCACATCTCCAACGATGGCTGTCCTGTTCGGGATATGCGTCTTTCTGCTCTCCGCCGCTATCGCCTCGTTCTGGGCTCACTCGTGCACGAAGCGCACCGGCTACCTGCTCGCTGCGGCCTGTGCCGCCTGCCCCACCTTGTGGGACTCCGTGGGACTGGAAACGGCCCTGGAAGCGGCATTGGTAGCATGGACCATCGTGGCCTACAGCCGCAATCGCGTCTGGCTCGCCGGAGTGCTCTTGGGTCTTGCCATCCTTGGCAGGCCGGACGCCGGGCTTCTTGGTGTCACGCTGATTTCGTGGTCACTGTGGCGCCGACGTCAGATCCTGTGGCAGACCCCGGTGGCCGCAGGACTGGTGGTTGCGCCATGGGCGATGTTCGCGTATCACAAATTCGGGAGCGTCGTGCCGGTCACCCTCCAGGCCAAGACAATTCAGTCGTCTCTGGGATGGTGGGGACAGCAACCTCCCTTCGCTGTCTCGGCTCTGCTTCACGATGGTTGGCCTCTGGTCGCTTTGGCAGTCGCGATCGCGGCATTGGTTCTGGCGCCCCGGATGTCGACTCGAATGCCGCTGGGCGCGCGGATCATGGTGTCGTACGGAATCGTCCATGCGATCGCGTATACGGTCATCCGGGCACCGTCCGGGTATTTCTGGTACTTTGTCCCTTTGCACCTCTCACTGATTCTTGGAGCTGGTTGGGGCGCAATCGTTCTTGTCGTTCATATGCGGCACAAGCTCGCTGCATCGGCTTCCAGGCTCGGCGGCCTCGCCTCGACGTCAGCGATTGCGGTTCTCGCAATTGTCGGCGTGTTCGTATTGGTGACGGTTGTGCGGGGTGGCTCCTATCGCCAGGCCGAACTCTACAAACAGGTAGCTGCGGCAATCAAGACTCGTTCTTCCATCGGTGACAGAGTCGCTGCAGTGGAAATCGGGTACATCGGGTACTTCTCCGATCGCCCCGTGATCGACATTCATGGACTCATTCACCCGGAGGCGCTGCCGCGCATCGCTCGCGGCGAGTCCCTCTGGTGGCTCGATCAGCGCCCGCGGTTCGTCGTGACTCACCAGCCTTCCTGGGACGCGGAACCCGGTCCTCGTGGTAGCCCACCGGAGGCGTCGGCGTCGTTTGTCGAGGAATACGAGACCATTGAACGATTTGGCGTCGATTCGGCTGTCGTATTGTGGAGACGCCGCAGTGAGCAGACGCTCGCTCCCTGACGACGTGGGCAATCCGGCCCGGGAAGCAGAATGCGGCCTCTCCCCACGCCCTGCGCGCCGGCCCCCCCTGACACCACTCAACCCCCTGCCCCGACCGTCCAGCCCCGCTCCCGGACCGCTGGGCGCAGTCGCCGCGGCACGGCGCCGCGAAGCAGCGCAGGCTCGTCTCGTGGGCCTCTCAGCCCCCCCAACGGAGCCTCCCATGAACACTGCCCCCCATCCTCCGCGCCTCCTGCTGATCAACCCGCGCTACCGTCGCAACCCCTGCTCGAGCGCAGGCCGCCACGCGCTCACCCCGTCCCTCGCTTTGCCCACCATCGCCGCGGCGACCCCGGCCCACTGGCAGGTGCAGCTCCACGACGAGAACCTCTGCTTCGGCGAGCCCCCCGCGTCTCCGGTCCCCGATGTCGTGGGCATCACCGTGCACACCGCCTTCGCCCCCAGGGCCTACGAGCTCGCGGCGCGATACCGCGCCGCAGGTGCACGCGTCGTCCTCGGCGGGCTGCACGTCACCGCGCTCCCCGAAGAGGCCGCTCGCCACGCCGATGTCGTCGTCGCGGGAGAAGGCGCAAGCGTGTGGCCCTCGGTGCTGCAGGGCCTTCGCGACGGCTCCCTCGGAGGCGGTGCGATCGTGCGCGGCAGCTTCGCCTCCCCGGCCTATGCCGACGGACCATGGCCGCGCAGGGAGCTGCTGCCTCGAGGTGCCTTCCTCACGCGCGCCTCGATCATCGCAACCCGCGGCTGCACCCAGCGTTGCGGCTACTGCTATCTCGCCACGCGCGGTGTCCGTGCCCCCTACCAGAAGCGTCCCCTCGCCGACATCCTTGCCGAGATCGACGCCATCGGCGAGCGCTACGTCGTGTTCACCGACAACAACCTCATGGCCGATCCGCGTTGGGGAATCGAGCTGTGCCGCGCGCTGCGCACGCGCGATCTGCTCTGGAGCGCCGCGGTCACCATCGATGTCGCGCGCAACGCCGAGCTGGTGCGCGAGATGGCCGCCTCGGGGTGTCAGGGGGTGTTCGTCGGCCTGGAGACCCTGAGCGATGACAACCTGCGCGAGCAGCATAAGCGCACCCTCCCACCATCCGAGTACGAGCGCGCAGTGTCGCTGCTGCACGACCACGGAATCGAGGTCAACGGCAGCTTCGTGTTCGGCTTCGATCACGACGGCCCCGACGTGTTCGATCGCACGCTGGAGTTCATCGTGCGCCAGCATCTCGAGTGCGCGACGTTCCACATCCTGACTCCGTACCCTGGCACGCCGATGTTCGAGCAGCTCGAGCGCGAGGGGAGGATCCTCACGCGCGAATGGGATCGATACGACACTGCGCACGTGGTGTTCCAGCCCGCGCGAATGACCCCGACGCAGCTCGAGGAGGGCTATCGGCGCGCCTATCGCGAGCTGTACGCGTGGCCCACGGTCGCTGCGCGCAGGCCACCCGGTTTGGTTCGCGCCGGGGCCTACCTGGCCATGACCGCGCTGTACAAGAAGTGGGACCTGCTATGGAGGGCCCTGGTCCCGATGCGCTTGACCCACGCCGTCTGGAACCCCCTGGTCGAGCTGCACTGGAGGATGGGGCGGAGCGCTCGCGCGCGGTTCGCAACGCCGCCAGGCGAGCTGCGAAGCGATGGAGAGGACCGGGTCTCGCTGCCGCTCGTGGCGTGAGCCGCGGTGTCCGTGCGATGCTCTTGCGCCGATAGAGGACCCCGCATGACGTTCGATCGAGCAGAAGCGCTGCGAACCCTCCGGGAGCTGGTGAGCACCCGGCGCCTGATCGTGACGTTCGGTGTCGCCGGGACCATGGGGGTCACCGAGTGGCTCGGCCTCGGCCATCCGGTCGGCTTCGCGTTCGGCATCGCCATGGGGCTCGCCGCGCTGCTCATCGCGCCGCTTCCGTGGCTCGTCGCCCTGCCATGGGGGCGCAAGCTCCCGCCCTGGCAGGTGGCCCTCCGCGCCCTCGCCATCCTGGCCTTCTCCACCGTGGTCGTCGTTGTCGGCTTCTCGATCTACTTCGCGCTGATCGACTGGCTCCACCCCATCCGCAAGCCGATCGTATGGAAGGCGATCCCGCACCTGTACGCCTGGAGCTCGGTGCTGATCTCCATCCCGCTGTTCGTGGCCGCGGGCTGGGGGATCGCGCGCCACCTGCAGCTCGAGCGACGGCTCGAGATCCGCGACGAGCGCGAGATCGCGCTGCGCAATGCCCTCGAGGAGGCGCGCATGCTCGCGATGCAGTCGCGCCTCGATCCGCACTTCCTGTTCAACACCCTCAACCTCGTAGCGGAGCTCTGCCGCGACGAGCCTGCCGAGGCCGAGCGCTGCGTCGTGCGCCTCAGCGGCCTGCTGCGCGCCGCCCTCGACCGCGCCGATCAGCCCATGATCGCCCTGGGCCGCGAGCTCGACCTGTGCGCCGACTACCTCGACCTGTGCAGGGCCCGCTTCGGCGATCGCCTGAAGGTCGCGCTCGATCGCGACCCCGCCTGCGAGCAGGCTCAGGTCCCCTCCCTCGCCGTCCAGGTGCTCTGCGAAAACGCCGTGCGCCACGGCGTCGAGCGAAGACCCCAGGGAGGCGAGGTGCGCGTCGCGGCGAGCGCACGCGACGGCTCCGTGCGCGTGTCCGTGACCAGCCCCGGACCGTTCCTCGGAGAGCGCAAGGGGGGCATCGGCCTGGAGCTCACGCGACGTCGTCTGTCGCTTGCCTTTCGGGGGCGCGCGCGGCTCGAGGTGCGCACCGCCGACGACGGCGACCACACGGTCGCGGTGCTCGAGGTTCCGGCGGGAGCGGTGTGATGGGAGACAAGCTCAGGGCGATCGTGGTCGACGACGAGGAGCGCGCGCGGCGCAGGCTCGTGCGCATGCTCGAGGAATGGCACGACGTCGAGGTCGTGGCCGAAGCGGCCAGCGGCATCGAGGCCGTCGCGGCGATTCGAAAGCTGTCGCCCGAGCTGGTGTTCCTCGACGTGCAGATGCCGGATCTCGACGGGTTCGGGGTGCTGGCGCAGTTGCCGCACCCTCCTCGCTACGTGGTCTTCACCACGGCCTACGATCGGTATGCGATCGACGCCTTCGCGGTCGGCGCGATCGACTACCTGCTCAAGCCGTTCGGGGAGCGGGAGCTGGCGCGCGCGATGGAACGCGCGATGGAGCGCAATGCCGCGCAACGCTTCCAGGACGGCTATCCGCGCATGATGGCGTCGCTCGACAAGCCGCGATGGCTCGAGCGCATCCCCGTGAGCTGGCTCAAGGACATCGTGCTCGTCCCCGTGGCGAGCATCACGCACTTCGAAGCGGACCACGAAATGGTCGCGATCCACACGGCCGGCGCGACCTACTCCACCGACATGACGCTCTCGGATCTGGAATCCCGCCTCGATCCCGATCACTTCTTCCGCGCTCACCGAAAGGCGATCGTGAACCTCGATCGCGTCGTGCGCCTCGAGCGTCTCGAAGGCGGCAGATACCTCGCGGTCGTCGCCGAGGGGGTGCGCGTCGAGGTCTCGCGGCAAGCCTCGAAGCGGCTGCGCGAGCTGCTCGGGTTGCCCTGATCCGCCGCGGAACCTACGTGGTTGCAGTGAGTGTGGATCTCGCGCGCGGCCGCGAGTCGGTCCTGCTCCACGGAAGCGGTGGCGACAGGCCGAGGTTCTTGATAGGCTGTGAGCTGTACGGGGGGCTCCGGGGGAGCACGGGCAGGCATTGGGCCGCGTCCGATCCTGCGTTGCGTCGTCCCGCACGATCAATACAGGCAGGAGGGGTGTCATGGGGTTCTGGCAGTCATTGATCGGCACCAAACCGCACTGTGCGGGCTGCGGCCAGGTCATCGTCCCGGACAAGGCCATTCAGCACGCCAACGAGCTGTACTGCAGCGAAGCCTGCTTCTCGCAGGTCGTTCGCTTGTCGTCGGTTCCGCCGCAACCCTCTCCCACGGCACAGGGGGCGCCGGATCCGACCCGAGGCAAGGATCCGCCTCGTTGAGGTAAGCGACGCTCCCGTCGCCCCCTTGTCCTTTCCTCCGACCGCCCCAGATGGATTCGGTCCCACTCCGGCTGCGCGCACGTTCTGCGCCCGCGCAGGCCCGGAGCGACCCGCTCCTCGCGCGTTTGCCCGGATCGTGGCGACGTGGTAGGTGGCGAGACGCTACGCACGGAAGGTGAACGATGTCGAATCGCTCGAGCGACCAGTCCGGAACGATCCTTTCCCGTCGGGGTTTCGTGGGTGGAGCCGTTGGCGCTGCGGCGTCGCTGGCCGCGGCCGAGGCGATCGCCAAGCCGAAGAAGAAGAAGGCAGCCGCCGAAGGCGGCGAGGAGAAGGCTGCGCCCAAGAGCTGGGCGGCCAACCCTCCGGCCGGGTTCGTGCCCTGGTCCGCGCCAGGACGCGTGATCCGCGTGAGCAAGTCCAACACCCTGCAGCCCAACCAGTTGTGGCCCACCGAGGACGCTGCTCGCATCCTGCTGGCCCGCGCCATGGCGGAGCTGACGGGCGAGCAGGACCTCGGCAAGGCCTTCGCGAAGTTCGTGCATCCCGACGACAAGGTGGCGGTCAAGGTCAACGGCATCGCGGCCCAGAAGGGCGCGACCATGGGCTCCAACAAGGAGCTGATCCTCGAGATCGTCAAAGGCATCCTCGCCGCCGGCGTGCCCGCCGCCAACATCTGGGTCTACGAGCAGTACCCGTCGTTCCTCGCAGGCACCCGCATCAACGACAAGGTGCTGCCCGCCGGCGTCAAGTCGTACACGCACAACAACCAGGACTCGGTCATGCCCGACATCCGGGTCGACGGCGTGACGACGAAGTTCGCGCGTCAGCTCACCGAGGCGACGGCGGTCATCAACGTGCCGCTCATCAAGGATCACGGGATCTGCGGATACACCGGTGCGCTCAAGAACATGACCCACGGCAACGTCATGAATCCCGAGGCGTTCCACGCGCACGGCGCGAGCCCGGCGATCGCGTTGCTCTACGCCCAGGATGTCATTCGCAGCCGCGTGCGGCTGCACATCACCGACGGCTTCAAGCTGATCTACAACGGCGGGCCGCTCGATCGCGACAAGAACGCGCGCATCCCCCACGAGTCGGTCTACGCGAGCACGGACCCGGTGGCGCTCGACTACCTGGGCTGGCAGCTGCTCGACAAGCTCCGCACCGAGAAGAACATGCCCACGTTCAAGAAGGGCAAGCGCGAGCCCACCTACATCCGCATCGCAGGCGAAATGGGCCTCGGTGTCATGGATCCTTCCCGCATCGC
>JAKLDZ010000224.1 GCA_022703255.1 Myxococcota bacterium
ACGTGGCCAACACGGGACACGCGAGGACCGCGTCGGGTTTGGCAAGGGGAGAGCTCGACGCGATCCACTTGCGCGCGCCGAATCCGCCTGCGATCGCACAAGCGACAGCGAGGGCGGCGCTCGCCCCCCACACCCATCGATGGCGCGAGCGTCCATGCTCTGCGCGGAGCGTGCGAGGCGTTCCCGACACGGGGGACGGCGTGGCGGCCATGGGGGGAGCCGGGATCGACGTGAGCGAGGCGAGCACGGCCGGGACCTCGCGGGTTGATCGCGTGGAGGCGACCTCGTCGAGCGCGTCGACGATTGCGCGCATGGAAGGGAAGCGGTCGGCGGGGCTCTTCTCCATGCTGCGTGCGAGGATGGCGGAGACCGCGGCGGGCACCTGGGGACAGCGCTCGGAGATGGGCGGTGGACGGGCCGTGAGCACGGCGCCCATCAGCGCCATCGGCAGGGACTTGCCCCACGGCAGCTCGCCGCTCAATAGTTCGTAGGACGTAACACCCCAGGAGAACTGATCGGCGCGCGCGTCGATCTCCTCGCCCATCACCTGCTCGGGAGCCATGTAGGCCGGGGTGCCAATGATCGCGCCCTTGAGGGTGAGGGTGGCCGCGCCGACGGGGAGAGTGTCGGAGGTGGCCTCGAGCCCCTCGACCTCGAGGCGCCGGGCGATCCCGAAGTCCAGGACCTTGACCACGCCGTCCTTGCGGACGAGCACGTTCTCCGGCTTGACGTCGCGGTGGATGATCCCTGCCTCGTGAGCAGCGGCGAGGGCGCGGGCGACGTCGGTGATCCAGCGGATGCGTTGGGAGACGGAGACGTCGGCGGCACCGACGAGGCTGCGCAGGGTGACACCGGAGACGTACTCCATGGCGATGAAGGGAGCGCCTTCGAAGTCGCCGAGGTCGAAGATGCCGACGACGTTAGGGTGGTCGAGGGCGGCGGCGGCGCGGGCCTCGCGCATCATCCTCGCGACCGACTCTCCCCAGGTGGAGGTGTCGTCGCCGGGGCTGGCGTGCAGGACCTTGAGCGCGACCCGGCGTTGCAGCTTGGGGTCGAACGCGCGGTAGACCCTGCCCATGCCGCCTTCGCCGAGGAGTGCCTCGATGACGTAGCGTTCGAACCGGCTTCCTTCGGCCAGGTGCATGGTCGTGACGAGGCTATGGGGTGGGGAGCGGAGCGTCAACCAAGGGCGAGGAATTGCCCGCGGTGCGCGCTCAGAGCGAGGGGCGAATGCGCTCGACCAGGGCGGTGATCACCTGGCGGTAGCCGTAGTCGGCGCGCGTCGGATCGGTGACCTGGGGAGCGCAGATCGACGTGACCACGGACTGGGAGGGGATCTTCTTGAACACGTTGAGGATGCGCGGCGCGGGGTAGGCCTTGGCGCGGTACTGAATCTGCCCGTAGGAGCCGTCGGGAGCCTGGCACAGGGGGTTGTTCGCGTCCTGATACTCCGCGCAGTCGCAGGAGCCTCCGCTCCATGAGCAGTCCTTCGGGGTTGCGAGGGCGAAGGAGCACGCGTGCTGCAAGTCGTTGCGGTACGGGATGCTCCACTCGTGACCGTTGACGGAGTTGGCGTTGACGCCCGAGGTCGGAGGAGCCGTGGACTCGCCCGCGATGGAGCTGGTGCCGGTGCGCGGCTCCACGGACTGCACCATGAAGGGATCGGTCGGCTCGACGTAGGTGTCGGAGTCGCCGGCGATCGCGTCCCACGGGAGCTGCGACGCGGTCTTGTAGCCCTTCGAAGGGTCCTTCGGATCATTGGCGAGCAACTGCCACGGCACGCCGACGATGCCTGCCAGGATCACCTGGCCCGGGTCGCGCATCTTCGCCGTGCACGACTTGCCGTCCGCGCTCGGTGCGGAGCAGAACAGCGGGTTGACGGTTCCGTCGGGCAGCGTGGTCTTGGACAGCGCGTTGGCGTAGCGCTGGGTCGGGTAGAGGAAGTCGATGCCGAACCTCTTCTTCTGCTGGATGCACCGGAGATTGAGGGCATCCTCGATCTCGTTGAACGGCCCCTTCTGGCACTCCGGGTCGGAATCGGCTTCGACCATCCCGCAGCTCTTGCAGTCGGGGCTGGCGGGGTTGGTCTTGCAGGCAGAGGTCGCCCGCGGGAGATGGAACGGCATCGAGCCGCTGTAGGCCTGCAGCGCGAGGAAGTTCTGCCCGCCGTCCATCACCGAGCAGTCGTCCTCATCGGTGAGCATCGCGATCACGACGAGGGAGTCGGGGCGCAGGAACGCGGCGCGCTGCGTGAGGACCGTCTGGTCCACGCCGTTCGGGCCACGACACATTCCGTTGGCTTCGGGCTGGCCGGTGCTGCAGTTCGTGGGGACGATCTCGGCGTAGGGCTTCGGGTCGACGAGGAACCGGTACCAGGCCTCGAGGGGCGCTTCGAAGCCGCAGCCGTCCTGCCCCACGCCTCGCACGACGTCCTCGAACTTCTTGGAGAAGGCCGTCAGCTCACTGTCGCCCGGAGGAGTCCCCTTGGCCGTCGGATCCCAGTACAGGAAGCCCTTGTCCTGCCACGTGGGGATGCTCTGGTCGGGGTTCACCGGACTCCGCGACACCAGATGGGCCATCTCTTCCATCCGCGGGTTGTACGAGGAGGTCGGGACGTTGGAACAGGAGTCGGCGCCATGACCGCCGAGCGACGACGAGATGATGCCGACGCGGAGGTCGAAGACGGGAGGAGACTGACGGGTGCTGCCGGAGGGACAGGGGTCGAGGGGTTTGGGGGGCTGGTTGGCGACCGGGTTGCCCTGGGCATCGATGCAGGCGGGGTTGGCGAGACGCTCGACGAGCTCCGGGACGGCGGAGGCGAGGACCTCCTGCTTGTCGGCCATGGAGGCGGAGTTGTCGATCATGAGGAGCAGGTCGATCTTGTCGACCTTGACCGGCACGACGCTGCCGCCGGAGCCGCCCTGACCGGTGCCGGCGGTGCCGCCTTCGCCGCCGCCCGCGGTTCCAGCGGTTCCCGCGGCGCCCGCGGTTCCCGCAGCGCCGGCCGCGCTCCCGCCCGCGCCCGCGGCGCCGTCCTCCGAATCCCCCGAGCACGCGGTCAACATGCCGAGCGCCAATGACAATGCGATTGCAGCACTCCCAACCGATCCAAGGCTCTTCATGGTCTGGCCTCCATTCACTCCATCGGTGCCCGGATGACTCCGGAACGGCTCACGTTGGTACGACTCGGTCGGCCGGGTCCTTCCCTACAATGACGGCTGCATGGCCTCGACGATCGCCTCGATCGCCGGCCTGTAGCCGAAGGCTCGCGACGCGGTGTTGCGGGTGTCTGCAGCGCAGATCGAGGCCACCACGGCCCGCTTGCCCACGCCCCGCAGCACCGAGAGGTACCGAGGCGCCGGGTACGCTTTCGCACGGTATTGCGTGGTGCCGTAGCTGCCATCGGTTGTCTGGCAGAGCGGGTTGCCCTCGAACCCCTCCGAGCAGTCGCACCAACCCATGTGGACCGAGCACGCTCTGGGCACCGGGAGGTCCAAGACGCATGCGTACTGCAGATCGTTGCGCCCGGGGATCTCGCGTTCGTGCCCGTTGATCGGACTCGCGGTCGGACTGCTCGCGCCGGGGGGCGCGACGCTCTCGCCGGTGATCGGATCCACGCCGGAACGCGGCTGGATCGAAGAGACCATGAAGGGGCTGGAGGGCTCGACGAAGCTCGCGGGGTCTCCCGCGATGGCGTCCCAGGGCAGCTCGGAGGAGGGAAGGAGGCCTGCCGCCAGATCGTTCGGGTCACGAGCGATCAGTTGCCACGGCACACCGACCACGCCCGCCAGCAGGATTTGCGACGGGTCTCTCGGGGTCCCCTCGCACGTCGCGCCGTCACCAGACCGCTTCGAGCAGAACAGCGGGCTCCAGGTGCCGTCTTCGAGCCTGTCCTGGGTGAGCGCATCGACGTAGCGCTGGACCGGGTAGAGGAAGTCGATGCCGAACCGTTGCTTCTGGTGCCAGCAGCGAAGGTTCAGCGCGTCCTCGGAAGGATCGCGCGGCTCCATGCAGGCCGGATCGGCCCCGGCCCCGGCGAGGCTGCAACTCCTGCACTCGGGGCTCGCGGGAGTGTTGGCGCATGCGCTGGTGCCCCGCGGCATCACGAACGGCTGCGCCCCCGAATACGCCTGCAACGCCAGGTAGTTCTGCCCCCCCACCCGCACCGAGCAGTCGTCCTCGTCGCTCAGCATCAGCACCACCACCAGCGAGTCCTCGCGCAGGAAGTCCGCACGCTGCGTGAGCACCGTCGGATCCACGCCTTCGGGGCCCCGGCACCCTCCGTCCGCCGCAGGCAGCCCGCTTGCGCAATCGGTCGCCACGATCCGCGCGTAGGGGGCTGGATCGACCAGGAACCGGTACCACGCTTCGAGACCCATCTCGAAGCCGCAGCCGTCCTGCCCCGCTCCCCGGACCATCGATGCGAACCTGTCCACCAGGACCCCGGCGCTCGTTTCCCCCGCGGGAGTCCCCTGCCCGGCCGGATCCCAGAACAGGAAGCCCTTGTCGTTCCAGGTGGGCAGGGGTTGCGACGGATCGGTCGGAGAGCGCGCCACGAGATGGGCCATGTCCTGCGTGCGCGGGCTGTACGGGACCGGCGCCGAGTCCGAGCACGAGTCGGCGCCCACGCCGCCCAGCGACGACGTGATCACGCCGATGTGCAGATCGGTCAGGGCTCGGGACTCGAGGGAGCTGCCCGCGGGACAGTTGCCCCAGGCATCGGGTTCGAGGGTCTGCTCGGAGGACGCGTCGTGACAGCGCGGAGCGACCAGCCGTTGCACGAGGTCGGGAACGGCCAGCGCGAGGATGTCCTGCTTGTCGGCCATCGACGCGGAGTTGTCGATCACGAGCAGCAGGTCCACGCGGGAGGCGGGCGGAGGCGGTGCGGCATCCCCTGCCCCGCCGCCGTCCGGCGCAGGCACGAGGACGTCGGCGTAGCGGACGTCGCAACCGATCGCCAGGAGCATGGCGAGCGAGACGGTCGGGAGGATCCCGACGTCCGAGCACCGAGAGGAGCGACGTGCACTCATAGGTACATCCCCACTCCGAGCTGGAGGACCGCGAAGGCACCCGCGAGGGTGATCTCTTGACCGCCGCCGATGCGTCCGCCGAGGGGCAGCACGACGTATCCGGCCTCGCCCTGCGCCTCGATGACGAGGGGTCGGATCGGAGTGATGCTGAGCGCCACGACGCCGAGGGGCCAGCCCCACGGGGCCCACACGGATCGACCGATGGCGAGGTCGCTGCGGTGAGGCTGGCCGGACATGCGAGCCACGCCCATGCGAAGGCCCATGCCCGCGCGCATCGACAGCGGCCCCCACTCCCTGTGGAGCACGATCGATCCGCCGAGCGTGGCCGTGTCGACGTCGACGCTCCCGAGCGAGGCGTTGATCCTGCCGTGCTCGACGATCGCGTCGGCGCTCCAACCGAAGAGCGCGAAGGGGTCGTCGGCGAGGCGCACTCCGCCTCCCCACAGGTCGCCGCCTTCGCTGAGGAACCAGCGGCGCGAAGCGACGCCGAGGATTCTCATTGGCTTGGGCGGGTTGAGGCGCACGGGGAGCTTGCGCCGCACGGTGTCGCGTACCGCGGCAACGACCTCGGGGGCGGGACGCGGCCCGGCGACGGGCACCTCGGGCTGGGGGTTGACCGCGAGCTCGGCCCAGGAAGCGTAGACCAGCTCCGATGCCGCAAGCGCGATCAGGCGGGCGCGCATGCTCGGAGCCGAGCCGTCGAGATCGACCGAGCGCTGGAGGGACTTGCCCGTGATCGGGTCCTCGACCAGAAGGAGCACGCTCTGCTGATCGCAACGCACTTCCACGCGGGTCGCGGTCGCGTCGGGGGGCTCTCCGTCGCGCGTCAGCAGCGCACCGAGCTCGACTCCGACGATGCGGCGCACGTCGGGCACGCTGACTCCGACGCAGGGGCTGACATCGAGGAGCACGCGGGGGTGGGTCTCCTCGGCGGCCGCGCGTGTCGTGAGCAGGGCCAGTGCCGCGGCGAGCGCGAAATGCGGTCGGAGCTTCACTCGAGTCCCCCGTAGCGACGCACCGAGCGCTCCCTGCGTCCTCCGGGGTACAGGCGCACGTACTGCTCGGCACGCGTCCGGGCCATCGCGGCGTCGCCGGCCCTCGACCAGGCCTCCACCTCGCGAGCCAGCGCATCCTGCGCCATCGCCCCGCCCATGGTGTGCGCCTTGGCGAAGGCGTCGGCAGCCTCGCGCGGACGCCCGAGCTCGTCGAGCAGCACGCGCCCGAGCGTGAAGGCGGCGAGCGCGGCGCGCGGATCGCCGGGGTGGCGCTGCAACAGCCTGCGCAACGGCTCCACGGCCTTGTCCGAGTGCTTGCTCATGCGCGCCACGTCCGCAGCGAGCATCAGATCCGAGGGGTCGTCGCGCACCGCACCGGGGCCCGCCTTCCGAAGCTCCTCGTACGCCTTGTCGAAGTCCCCCTCCTGCGCCCACGACCTCCAGCTCGCGGCCTTCGGCGCCGAGGGGACCGGCACGGCGGCCGTCGGAGTCGCAGAGGCGAGGGAAGAGGGTGTTGCGCTTGCGGAGGGAACAGGCACCGATCGAGGGAACACGCCCTCTTCGCCCGCGCCGAGCTCGACGGATTGTTCGTGATACGACACACGAACGCGCCCGCGCTCGACTGCGACGCGCGCGCGCTCGTCGTCGAGCCGCTCGACCACGAAGCTGGTGCCGAGGACCTCGACGGCGACGCGGCCCGCCTCGACGCGGAACACGCGCTGGGGGTTGCGCGCGACGTCGAAGCGAGCGGAGCCGGAGACGACCTGCACGAGCACGCGGGAGGGGGAGGTCTCGACGGCGCGGACCAGGGAGGAGCCGATCGGGGTGACGACGGATCCTTCGGACAGGGAGAGGACAGCGGGCGAGGCGGAGACGGACGCGCTCGCGACGGCGCGAGCGGGCGCGGTAAGCAGTTGGCGGGAGCCGATCACCGCGAGGATGAGCACGACGACGCCTGCGAGGCCGAGGGCGGTCGCGCGCGTGACCTCTCGGCGCCGCTTGCGTCGCATCATCGCGCGGCTCACCGCGGCAGCGCGCTCGTCGGACCACGAGACACCCACGTGCCCGGTGGCGGATTCGATCCTCTTGAGAAGCTCAGCGCTCATGATCGAACGCTCCGTCGATGGTCTGTTGTGCCGCTGCGATGCGGCGCTTCGCTGTGGCGAGCGAGCACCCGGTCAGCTCCGCCACGTCTTCGAGCTTCTGGCCTTCGACGTGGCGCAACGCCCAGGCAATCCTGTGTTCGACCGGCATCCGGTCGAGCACCTCGTAGACCCTCGCCAGGAGGGCTCGGTCCTCGGCGCTCGCACCTTCGGACGCGAGCTGATCGTAGTCGCCCGATTCGGTCAGTCCGAGGATCCGCCCGACCTTGCGCCACCGCAGCTTGCGTCGCGCCACGCGCACCGTGACGGTCGCGAGCCAGCCCCTGGCGGCCTGGGGGTCGCGAAGCTGCGAGAGCCCCTTGTGTGCCCGCAGGAAGACATCCTGCACGACGTCGTCCACCTCGTCGTCGCGCCCGAGCAGTCGCACGGCGATGGCGGCCACGTAGCGGGAGTGCAGCCGGTAGGCCTGCGCGAGGGACAGCGGTCCGGTGGCGTCGCCTGGTGCGGGCGGCGGGACGACGCGCAGGGGTGCTCGGGCTGCTTCCATGCTTCCAACCCCTAGGTGTCCGACTCCGGGAAGAACGGCTCAGCCCTTCGCAGGCCTCGCCCAGACTGCGAACTTGTACCGCCCCTTGCCGTTCGCATCCACGTCGAGCTCGAACACCCACTCCCCGTCATGGTCGACGCAGATCGGCTTCAGGCTCTGCATGATCAACGCCGGGCTGCGCGTCTCCGCAGTCGCAGCCAGCGCCCCTCCCTCCTTGTAGATGTGCATGTCGAGCGCCACCATGCTCCCGTCGGCCACGGCGTAGAAGCGGTAGCACATCCCGCCTCGCAGCCTGGCGGCGTAGAAGTCACGAGGATCTCCCTTGTTCCCCTGTGCCACGTCGTGAAGCCGGCTCTCCACGAACCGCGTGTAGGGCAGCATCCCGGTCGGCTCGCCGCACTTCGAGATCAGCGACTCGTAGTCCTTGTCGTGATCCCCGATGAGCTCGACGCTCTTCCAGCACGTCGAATCCTCGGCGGTTGCCTTGGGGAACGCGCTTGCTGGAGTGCTGGCGGGGAGCACCACCTCGAGAGGGATGGGATCGCGACGCGACGACGGCCCGACCAGTGCGTGGGGAGCTTGCTGGGGGGAAGCGGTAGCCGCGGGAGTCGTCGCCGTGTCGTGCACGGGAGACGATGCGGAGGGGGCTGGCGACGCTTCCGGCAGTGTCTTGGATTCGACTTGGGCGCCTCCGCACGCCGAGCAGGCAACGAAGGCGAGGAGCGGCAAGATCGCGGAACGCTTCAGCATCAACAGGCAGGCTACGCGGCGACACATGGGTCGGCAAGCGACATGATCGGAGGCGGACAGCGCTTCCGCTCCCCGCTGCGCGTTCGTGGAAGGACTGCTCGCGAGACACGGTTCGGCGCGTCGGCCCGGCCGCGTCCGTGCACACCCAGGTACGCGGTGCTCCGTCCTAAAGCACGGCCGTCATCGCCGCTCCTCGCAGCGCCGCGACCTCCTGCGGGTGATCGCGCCGGAGCTGATCGCGCAGCTCCTTGAGGCGCTCTTTGGGCTGCAGGCCCCCCTCCACACGATCGACATAGAGCACGCCGTCGAGGTGATCGATCTCGTGCTGGAAGATGCGCGCGTCGAAGCCCGTGACCTCCACGTGCCGCCGCGGGGCGCCGGCGACGCCATGCTCGACCACCACGCGCCGATGCCTGCGCACCAGCCCGCAGACCTCCGCGATCGAGAGGCATCCCTCGTAGTCGAGCGTGACCTCGTCGCCGCGCTCGACGATGCGAGGATTCACGTACCATTCGACATGGGGCTCGGTCGGGCTGCCGGGGGTCACGGGACGCACGCCGTGCATCACGAGGATGGCGCGTGCGCCGATGCCGATCTGCGGAGCGGCGAGCCCCACGCCCTTGGACGACAGCAGGGTGGCGCGCATGCGGTGCTCGAGCCGGCCCGCGTCATCGCTTGCGCGCAGCTCGCGGGAGACGCGCCGCAGGACGTTGGAGCCGCCAGGGACGCGTTGAACGATCGGCAGCTCGGTGCCCGGGGACGCGAGCAGACGGAGGTCTTCCGGGAGCAGGCCGGGGGGAACCGGCTCGGGGGGTGGCGCGGGGGAGCGAGGGCTCGGACACGGGGACGCACCGGGAGCGCACGCCAGGGATGGGACGCAGGCAGCAGCGGCGGATGCGGAGAGCCAGCCGACGAGGCCGCGGCGGGAGGCGAGGAGAGGACGGGTGGACACGAACGAAGGATAGGACAGGAGCAGCGAGGAGGGAGGGAAGAATTGGCGAGCGCGGGGCTAGTGGATGC
>JAKLDZ010000225.1 GCA_022703255.1 Myxococcota bacterium
GGGGGGGAGTGCGGGCTCGGGCGGGACGGCCGGAAAGGGGGGGAGCGGCTCCGGAGGCGCGGCAGGAACCGGGGGAGTCGCAGACCCGGTCGTCTGGGTTTCGTCATGGCAGAACAAGGCGCCGAATCGAGTCTATCCGAAGGCGATCGCGGTGACTCCGGACGGCTGGTCGTATGTGGCAGGCGAGTTCGAGGGGACAGTCAAGTTCGGCACCATGGAACCTATTCCTGCAGAAGCCCACATAGATGCGTTTCTGCTCCAACTAGAGCCTTCGAAGGGAGAACCCACGTGGGTCAAGAGCTTTGGAAGCTCAATCAGCGAATCGATGAGGGGGCTCGCTGTCGATACGAAGGGCAATGTGTGGATTGCGGGCAAGGGTGGGAGTTCGCTCGTTTCGCCGTGCAATGAGATCCAGACCTCGCAGAACTCTCTGTTCCTTGCGAAGTTCGACAAGAATGGGGCGTGCCTCAAGGGTATCAGCCTCCCTTCGTCGAACAATGCAGTTCTCGCGGTCGATTCGTCCGACGACGGGCTTCTGGTGGCGGGTCTGGGCTGGTTCGATATTCCGGACGGCGATGGCGGAATGGCCTGCCCTCCCGCGGACGCAGGGGCAACGCCCAACGTTGCCTATGTGGCGAAGCTTGACGCGTCCGGGGGCAACTGCCTTTGGCGCAAGCCCCTCTTGGCGGAACCAACGGCCGACGGTGGCACCCAATGTACGGGCTCTGTCTCCCGGATTGCTTTCGCCCACAACCCAGTCCCGAGAGTGCTCATAGCAGGCGAGTTCACTGGGAAGTGCGACTTCCCCGACGGCATTCATGCATCGATCCAACAAGATGGATTTGTCGTCGCACTCAGCAACAGCGATGGTGTCAGCCAGTGGTCGCCGCCGTTCATCGCCCAGGGAGGGAACTACGACACCATACCGGATGTGTCGGTGGACTTGACAGGAGACCTGGCCGTCATCGGAACGACCAATGACGGCTTCTCGACCGGCACCTGCACCGTGGGGAAATCCAAACCGTTTCTCTTGCATCTGGGGAGCGGCAAGAGGTGTCACTGGGCGGGTGCGCTCGAGAGTGTACAGTTGTCGTCCGTGGTGTCGTTCCAGGACAGGTCCGTGGCAACGGGAGGGCTTGTCTTCGGCGGTATGGTGAACTGCATGCTCATCGAGAAGTTCACCTCGGTTGGGGCTTTCGCGTGGAATTGGATGGTTTGTCCGGACTACCAGTCGTCGGGAGAGGCGTTGGGGCACCCCCGTCTTGCCGCAGACGGTACGGATCACATCTACGTTCTCGGCACCAACACGAACCCGATCAGCAATCTCCCCAAGGGCTACAAGGTGCAGGAGTCCTCGACATTCGTTATGAAGCTCCCGCCGTGAGTCGTCGCGCAGTGTCTGCATCTCGCGCGACGGCAATAGGATCGTGCTGCCCCTTGATGCGAACCGCCTCGTGGCTTTGGGTCACCTCCTGCTCGTCGACCAAGGTCGGCCAGCCCTGACAGGGACGGCTTCGGATCCGGTTCTGCGGGAAGACGGACCCAGCCCCCGCCGCTACCCCACCCGCATCGGCCTCCCGTGCACCGGCGTTCCCTCGCTGGAGCCCCGAAGAGCGCCGCGATCTCCACGTCGAGTGCACCGGCACGACGTACGAGCCGCCGCAGCGACACCTTCTTGATCCGCCCCGCTTCGGTCCGCGCGTCATGGAGCCGGAGGGTCAGCTCTCGTCCGCTGCGGGCACTGCTTCCGCCACGGCTCGGAGTTGCGACAGGAACCGCTCGAGGTCCCCGACGACCGATCCGTGATCCTGCAGCAACGCGGACGCGTGACGCTCGAGTTGCGAGAGATCGAGATCCACGGCGTAGGCATGCCGGAAGAAGTGACGGAAGCCCAGGAGGCGGCGCAGCACCAGCACCGAACGCTCGCTCAGGATTGCCGGGCGGAGGCCTCGAACCTCCCTCGCCATCCGCTCGAGAAGCGTGCGATGCCAGTCAGCCCCGGAGGGGCTGCCCCCGTCCACTTCGCGGGCGATGCGGGTCAGTGCCGCCTCGACCGCGCCGTAGTAGGCGTGAAGCCCCACGGCGAGCATCGCCGCGCGAGCCTTGACGGGCAGAACCGCGTTCGACTCGTCAACGGCTGCGTCGATCTCCGCACGCACCCGTTCGAGCGCCTCGAGATCGGCGCTGAGATCGGTGCACAAGCCCAGAACGCGCCCAGCCACGATCGAGGCTTCAGGCGACATCGAGCGCCACTCCTTCCCTCTCGACGCGTTCGGTGAGGGACGCCGGGGCGTTCTCGACGCGTACGAGATGCACGGGGCGCCCCACGGCCTGCCACAGACGGTCGGTCAGGACTGCGGCCTGCTCGTGGTCGACACCCCATACGAGCAGGTCCACATCGGAGCGCTCCGGATCGAAGCGTCCCCACACCAGCGATCCGAACAGCACGATGCGCTGCGGCCGATCCTCGGGGCGCAGCTCTCGCAAGCAACGCTCGAGCGCCGCCCGGGTGTCCTGGGCCGCCTGATCCGCGATGCGGCGAGCCTGTCGCTCCCGCGCGATCAACGCGCGTGCGCAACGAAGTGCCAGGGTGTCTCGGGCCTGAGGATCCACGATCGAATTGTCGAACGCGCCGTCCTCCAGGTCAAGCCGCTGTGCCGAAGCGGCCCCTGGGCCTTTCGCCGGGGCGGCGCCTCACGTCACCCCACCCGGTTCGGCCGTCCCATGCGACGGCTTTCCCTCGCGGGCGGGGCGAAGAGCGCAGCGATCTCGACGTCGAGTGCCCCGGCAAGACGAACCAAGCGCCGCAGCGAGACCTTCTTGATCCGCCCTGCCTCGATGCGCTGCACGACGCCGAGATCGACCCCCGCTCCGTGCGCGAGCTCCCGCTGCGTCATGCCCCGCGATTGGCGCAGCTCCGAGATCCGGATTCCCACGCGCACGAGCACCGCCGCGTTCGCCGCAAGCGGGTCCTGCTTCGGCGCGCGCGCAGCGGGCAAGGGCAGCGGCGGCGGCTCCCGAACCACCGACGCGGCCCTCGGCTTCGGAGAGCGACCGAGGATCGCGGCATCGAGGATCGAGCCGAGGTCGAGGCCGAGCCCGGCGCCGATGCGCTCGAGCGTCGCGAGGGTCACGTTCTGGCCGCCCGCTTCGATCTTCTGCAGGTGTTTGAGGTCGAGGCCGAAGCGTTCCGCTGCGGCCTCGAGGGTCCAGCCTGCCGTGAGCCGCACGTGTCGAAGTGCGCGACCGAGGCGTTCCGCCGCGCCCACGGGCTCGGGCGCGGTCGTCTTCGACCTGCCTGCGGAGCCGCGCGTCGTGCTTGCCATGGCGCGAGGCAACCAGACCGATCGCGATCGCTGTACCTCTCATGATCGGCAAAGTTGCTTTGATCTGACACGAGATGAACAGGAAGATGCTCGGAAAAGAATTCCGACACTTGGCCTCCAAAGTCTCCTGTTCCGAGATGGGATGCCGCAGAGAATGGGAACACGCTGGCGGGATGTGGAGGGGGTGAACCACGCGAGCTGCTCACCGGCGAGATACGGCAACCAGCCGGCGGGTGATACCCATCGTACGGGTGGCTCCCGCACCGGCGCGCCATCCCCCTGCATGTCCTCGCAGTGCGCCACGGAGTGCGGCACGTGAATCGTCCCCCGACGCCGCACCCGTGGTCTCGACGGACTGCTCGGCGCGGAATGGGTGATGATCGACTTCCGGGATGCAGACCACGTTTGCCGCCAACGGCTGAGAGCCGTTGGCTGAGAGTGCAGAAGCCCTGGCGGGCTTCGGGAACGGTCGGGACGGCGTGAAATGCGGAGGTGTCCGGTGGACCGGTCGGGCCTCACGCGCAACGGGCGTGCGTCAATTCTCCGGACGCGGATGCCGCACCGTGACGGGCCGGGCCTCACGCGCAACGGGCGTGTGTCGATTCTTCGGACGCGGATGCCGGACCGTGACGGGTCGGGCCTCACGCGTAACGGGCGTGTGTCGATTCTCCGGACGCGGATGCCTCACCGTTGCCCTTCGGTCTCACGGGATCCCCCAAGCCCGGCAGGGCTTCTGCATGCCCAGCCGACGGCTCTTGGCCGTCGGCGGTACGAGGACGAGAACCGCCCAACGCGCGACGCGCATCATGGACCGCCCCCGGAGGCCTCGCCCGACCGCGTGGCCCGACGCGTGACGTCCATCGCCGACCGCGTGGTGTTCGGCATCGACCCCTGCCCGCTTGTTTGCGACGGATCGCGGATTGGCATTCTGTGACGGCATGCGGGTGCGCGAGGCCTGATCACCCCGCGATGGGAAAGGGGAATTCGAGAGCGCGCTACGCTGCTGATGCCAGGTTCTCCCGAACGATCCGGGGGTGGCGCGCCGCAATCCTCAGAAGTGCGATGGCGGCACCCTCCGGCCTGCGCCGCCCCTGCTCCCAGTTGCGCAGCGTGTGAACGCTGATCCCGAGCGCCTGTGCAAACCTCGCCTGAGACAGCCCGACAAACCTCCGAAGCGACACGATGTCGTCACCGGTCTCGAACTGCCCATCGATGAGGCGCTTGCGCTGCCTCGCTGAGATCGCGCGCGAGAAGTCCCGCGCGGTCAGTTCAGGGACGTCCTTCATGGCTGTTCTCCAATGTGCTCCGTGTAGAGCGCGCGTTCCTTTGGCGTGGCGAAGCGGGCGCTGACGACGCGGACCACGTCAGCCCCCGACGTGAACATCCTGGGCCTCGTTGAAGCCAAGACCATGTTCGCATGCCCGGACCTTCGGCTCCAGCGCGCCTACGGCTTCAGCTTGTAGGTGCGCTCCACCACCGCCGCGATGTCCGGTCCCTTCCAGTACGGCTCGATCCAGCGCATGCGCTGGTCTGTCCAGTTCTTCGACGCCCGGCGCCAGTGCCCTCGAACCATGAATCGATGGAGCGCTTGCCGTCCATCGGGAATGCGATCGAGAGACTGGCACTTGCGAAGCTGCGAGATCTCGATCGCCCCCGGGAGATGGTACACGTCCTCGCTGCTCGCCTTGCGCTCCAGCTTCCGACGCCCCGGCGCGCTCTTCTTCTTGGACGGGCCGGCCTTCCGGAGCACCGGTTCCACGCCCGCGCTCGTCGCATACAAGATCGCGTTGACCACGATCTGGAGCAACCCGCGAAGCGGACTCACGTCTTCCACCGGGGGATTGCACACGACAACCGGCGGGCCCTGCGATGCGACCAGCTTGCCTACGTCGGTCTCGTCGCCCAACACCAGCTCGTGCGTCACGAGCTGCGGCAGGTCCGCTCCCAGCGCGTCGAACGCGAAGCATAGCGAGAGCGTTCTCGTCGAGCCATCCACGTACTCGGTCACATACACGGTGACCGCCTCGAGGAAGTGCCCGGCGATGGGGCAGCCGTCCTGCCTCGCGAGCAGCCGTTCGCCGAGCGACAGCGCGCGGCGATCGGTGAAGACAATCGCGAAGGAAGGAAACGGAACGCGCAGCTCGGCGCCGAGCGCGGTCAGGTCCGTCTGCGTGAGCTGAAAGGTCAAGGCCTCGTCAACCCAGAATGCCTTGCGGCGATGCAGCTCGAAGTTGACCAGATACGGAAGGTGCGCGCGAAGCTGATCGGGAGTCCAACACCGGGGCGCGTCGTCGTTCGCCGCCCCCTGCGACTCCTGCAGGAACCTGCGAACGCTCACGTTCACATCGAGCTCGCCCGGCTCGACGACCGTAGTCTTGTCCGAGAAGGAGGGCCGCAGCCGGACCGTCTCGGCGATCGACCGGGACAGCTCGGCCGATCCGGGCACCAGCTCGGCGACGCGTTCGTGCGCGAGAGGCGGAAGCGGATCTGGTCCGGCGTCGTCGTCGAGCCCCAGCTCCGCCCACATCCACGAAGGGTCATAGGCAGGTTGCCGGTCCATCAGCGATCGCTGGTACATCCCTTCGAGGTCGTGGAGCATGTCCACGACCCTGTCGCGGAGCCGGGCATCCTTCGCGGCCTGCCGCGGCGTTGCCCCGTCGAAGGCAGGAATCGGATCATCGAGCCAATCCTGGTAGTGGCGGGCGTAGTGGTTCAGGACGAGCGCCTCGGCGACCTCCGGCGGAATCTGCGGCGCGTCGCCGGGCTCCTCGGATCGGCCCAACGCCCGGCCTCGGAGCGAATCCTTGAGCCTGCGCGTGAAGTCCTCATGGGTCGTGGAACGGTGGCGCGCTGCCTCGCCGACCGCCTGCTCGATCAGCTCCCTGCCACGTTGCGCGCGCTCCGCCGAGTTGGCTTCCAACACCAGCCGCTCCCCCTCGAGCGTCACCCAGCCCAACGACACCCGCTGCGCACGCTCGGTATCCTTCGACCAGGACCATGCGCCGTCCCCGTCGCGCTCCAGCGCGCCGTTCGCATCGAGCGCGCTCACCACTCGTTCCCGATCGGTCACCTCGAACGTCACCTGCGTCCAGAGCATCGGGTCGCCGTCGGTATTCGCCAACGAGGGAGTCGGCGGCTCCAGGATCGAGTGCGCCCACGCGTCGTGGAAGAACGGCGGCAGCTCCTTGTAGAACGTTTGCAGCTCCGAGGCCGGGTTCTTGCCGAGGAACTCGTCGCGCATCTTCCGGAGCTGATCGCGTACCGGCGCGTGCAGCATCCCTGCGATCGGCAGGACCTGTTCGATCTGGAATACCCCCGAAGGCCCCAGCGCGGTGAGCCGCGCCGCGATCCAGTCGTGGCGCGCGAGCAACCTCGACGCCATGCGCTCCATGACCTGCACGCGGTCCCCCTCGATCACGTCGCGCAGGGTGATCGACACGCCCGGGACCGAGGACTCCACTTCATACAAGTGCATGGCCGCGTCCTTGGCCGCGGTGAGGAAGTTCCGCTCCCCTGCGCCGAGCTTCAACTCCGCGAGAGCGACGTCTGCCAGAGTCCTCCCGTCCGGAAGCGGGCGATCGAAGTAGAACCAGCCGTTCGCCACGGACTCGGACATCGCCGCGATCCCCTCGGGGAGGTCGTCGTCGAGAGGATCGAAGCCCCGCGTGCATTCCTCGAAGGCCGCGTCGTCTTCCTCGCCAAACGATCCGGCGAACTCGCCCAGCTTGCGAAGAGCGGAATCATGGTCGCTGCGCGTGAAGCCGACAACAGCCCCTTGTGCGCCGCAGCACTTCTTGAGCTTCTTGCCGCTTCCGCAGGGGCATGGATCGTTGGGTCCGGGTCGGTTCGACATGGTCCCTGCATCGCAGTCCGAGCGGGATGGCGTCAAGCGCTGATGCAGCCAGGCGACGATCCAGCTCCCGAAGGCCCGCTTCGAGGCACGGTGAGCTCACGATGAGGCGAAGGTTGCCCGGCGTGGGAGGCAGGGCCGGGGTCTACGCGGAGCCGCGCGTCGTGCTCGCCATGGAGCGAGGCAACCGGACCGATCGCGATCGCCGTACCTCGCACGAGCGGCAAAGTTGCTTTGACAGGGCACCAGATGGGCGGGAAGATGCGCAAGCGAACGTGCGAGCCGACACTCGTCACGGTCGCCGGTCCCGAGACGCGACGTCGCACGGGGCCGGGACACGCCGGCGGGAGTTGGAGGGTACGTTGAACCACGAAAACCACGCGACCGCGAGACTCGACACCCAGCCCGCAGGCCGCGTGGGCCGTCCCGCATGCTCCCGCAGCGGCGCGCCGTCTCCCCGCATGTCCTCCCAGTGCTCCACGGAGTGCAGCCCGTGAATCGCTCCCCCGACTCCACTCCAGTCGTGCGCATCGATCCCAACGATCATCGCCTCGACGGCCTCCTCGGACTCCAGCTTGCGTCGTCGAACGATCCCGGCGTGAGGTACCGGATCGACGCGCGCCTCGGCGCCGGAGCAAGCGCCACCACCTTCTTCGCGATCCGTCACGCCCCCGACGGCCAGACTCCCGTCGTCCTCAAGATCCTCTCGCCATCGTACGTGAGCATGGCCGGCTCCACAGCCATCCTCTCCGCGCACAAGGAGGTCGAGACCCTCGGCCGCCTGAACGAGCAGGTCCCGCCCACACCGTTCGTGGTGCGCCTCGTGGACGCTGGATGGTTGATGGTGGACTTCCTGGATACCGTGCTCCCGGTCCCCTGGATTGCCACAGAGTACGTGCAGGGAGGGCCCACCGGAACCACGCTGCTCCAGCGGGTGCAGCTCTCCCTCAGCAAGACCGGGCACGCCTTCGATCCCTGGCGGGCTGCGCGCGCCATCGATTGCCTCTCCCGCGGCATCTCCGCAATCCACGCGATGGGGATCATCCATCGCGATCTGAAGCCCGAGAACGTGCTGTGCTGCGGCACCGGCGCCGAGGAGATTTTCAAGGTCGCCGACTTCGGGATCGCACGCGCACAAAACGTCGTGGGCACCTTCGGCACGGGACTCTACGGCACCATCGGCTACGCCGCCCCCGAGCAGATGGTCCCGGATACCACGCCCCTGTCCGCGAGAACCGACGTCTTCGCGCTCGCCGCGGTGGCCTACTTCCTCCTCACCGGACAGGATCTGTTCCGCGCCCGATCGCTTGCCGACTACCTGCTCCAATGCCATCAGGCAGAGAGGCTGTCCCTCCTGGACGCGCCGCAGCTCTATCCTTCGCTTCGCGAGCGCGAAGAAGCCTGTCGCGCAATCGACGCGGCCATCGCCAACGCGACCGCGCGGGACCAGAACGTGCGCCCTCTGTCGGCCGCGGCGTTCTCCTCCGTGATCCTTCCGTGGCTTCAGTCGGCAGGACCGCGCCGCACGATCACCCATGTCGTGCAGCGCGCGGTGTCGGCAGCCGACAGCACGGTCTGGAGCTGGAGCTGGCGATATCGTCCAGCCGAGGAGATGATCGTCCGGCACGTGGCCTGGGATGCCGACGGCACCTGCCTGTTCGCCACGGATCGGGGATTGGCATTCTGGGACGGCATGCGCGTGCGCGGAGCGCCCGCGGCGGGACTGCCGCCGATCGACACGATCCGGCTGATTCAGCCCTCGGGCCCGGGGCGGTGGTTGATCATCTGCGACCCCGCGACCTTCGCCCTCTACACCACGCACGGGGTGACGGAGGTGACCGAATCCCCCTCCAACGCGACGAAGCTCGACAACGTTGTAGGGGACTTGAAGGACCTCGCCGTTGCAGTGGCCCGGACGGAGGATGGCCCTGCCCTGATGACGCTCTGCGGAGGACGTTGGTTCCGGCAGGTTCGGCTTCCGGATGTCGCCCGGGTCACGACGCTCTGCCGGGTGGGCGATGCGGTGTGGTTGGTGGGTGGGCACAAGCGCGGAGGGATGGCGTTTGCCGCGCGCTACTTCGCGCTGGACCTGGAGCTCGAGGAGCTCAGGGTGCCCCCGGTTCGCGCCGTCATCGCGGGCGTGGGCGATCCCGATTCCGAGCAGGGACTGCTCGGCGGCGCCGAAGGCACGGTGCTCTGGTATGAGCGCGGGGACCTCGCGCTGGAGAGCCTCCCCACGCGGTTCG
>JAKLDZ010000226.1 GCA_022703255.1 Myxococcota bacterium
GATGCGTCCGTAGGCGTAGCCGACGATTTCCGAGTCGCACAGGGCGACGAGGATCAGAGCGGCGGGGTTGTCGAGCTCCTGGCCGAACCACCAGAGGTAGCCCTCCTCGACGCGGTCGGGGAGCATGAAGCGAGCGGGGTCGAAGCCGTGGTGCTGGAGGACCAGTCCGGCGGCGAGGCGCGCCACCGCAGGGAGGTCTTCTTCTCGCGCGGGCCGGAGGAGCATGGGGGCATCCTACGACAGCCGAGGGCGGATCGTCGATTCCGCGGCGCTCTGGCGGCCGGACAGGAGAGGCACAGACAACGTGCCATGGATCGGGTGTCTGCCGTTATCATGGCGTCGACCCGCCACCCAGCCTCGCACGGACCCACGATGAAACGATCCTCCCCTGCCCCATTCGTCTCGGCGTTGTCCCTGGTCCTGGCCGCATCGGTCTGCCTCGACGCGTCGGCGCCATCGGCGCTTGCAGCCCCGACGGCCCCCGGAATCCAAGGTGCATCGCGTGCGACGCGCGCGGGGCTCTGGTTGCGCGAGGCGCTGCGACCTGCGGCGACGGATCGCGCGATGGTCTACGTGGAGCTCGAGGGGGAGCCTGCGGTATCGCTGCTTGCGCGGCCCTCGGAGATGGCCGACCCCGCCGTGACGGATCGCGTGCGTGAGCACGTCATGCGACAGAAGCGCGAGCACTGGGCTCTGCATCGGGAGATCGAGCAGCTCGGGGGCGAGCCTGTCGCGGACCTGGTACGTCTTGCGAACGCGATCCAGGCGCGGATTCCGGTGCGATCGATCGAACGCGTGCGCTCGCTTCCCGGAGTGAAGGGGGTCTACCGCGTGCCGAGCCACCAGCGGTCGACCGCGAGCGCGTCGTCGCTGATCGGTGCGCCGACGCTGTGGGGGGGGCAGGGCACGGGGTTGACGGGCAAGGGAGTGCGCGTGGGGGTAATCGACACGGGGATCGACTACACGCACGCGGACTTTGGTGGGCCGGGAACGACGGAGGCGTACGCGTCGAACGATCGGTCGGTATCGGAGCCTGGGACGTTCCCGACGCCGAAGGTGGTGGGGGGCTGGGACTTCGTGGGCGACGCGTACACGGGGCAAAACAATCCGCAACCGGATGAGGATCCGTTGGACTGCGCGACGGTGCAGGGGACGAAGATCTCGGGAGGACACGGGACGCATGTGGGGGGCATCGTGGCGGGGACGGGGGTGCTGAAGGACGGGACGAGCTACGCGGGCGGGTACGAGGCGAGCTTCGATGCAACGCAGTTCCGGATCGGGCCGGGGATGGCGCCGGAGGCGAGCCTGTACGCGTTGAAGATCTTCGGCTGCGAGGGGGAGACGTCGATGGTGGCTCCGGCGCTGGAGTGGGCGGCGGATCCGAACGACGACGGGGACATGTCGGATCGTCTGGACGTAGTGAACATGTCGTTGGGGACGTCGTACGGGATCGCGACGCCGGTGGATCGCAAGCAGGTGGAGAGCCTGACGAAGCTGGGGACGCTGGTGGTGGTGGCGGCGGGCAACGACGGCGACGTGTTTTTCGCGGCGGGGGCGCCGTCGACGTACACGGAAGCGGTTTCGATCGCCGCGACGACGGACTCGATGTCGTTCCTCGGGATGCAGGTGCTGACGCCGTCGTCGATCCAGGGAGATGTTCCTTGCGCGGAGGGGTTCTTCACGAAGCCGCTGGCGCAGTCGGGGTCGGTGACGGGGCAACTGGTGGCGGCGGTTCCGGCGGACGCATGCGCGTCGCTGACGAATGCGGCGCAGCTTCAGGGGAAGATCGCGCTGATCAACCGGGGAAAGTGCACGTTTGCTTCGAAGATACAGAAGGCGGAGCAGGCCGGAGCGATCGCGGCGGTGATGATGGACAACGCGGATGCCGACGTCCCGTTCGCGATGGGAGGAGACGGGAGCTCGACGGGGATTCCGGGGGTGATGATCACGAAGGCCGACGGGGCGAAGATTCTGGCGAAGCTGGTGCAGGGCGTGACGGTGCTGCTCGATCCGGCGCACGCGTACTCGATCGGCATCGGCGCGGATCACATGGCGAGCTTCAGCTCCCGGGGACCGAGGGCGTCGGACTGGCTGTTGAAGCCGGACGTGGCGGCGCCCGGATCCTCGATCGACTCGGCGGGGGTGGCCTCGGGATCGGGGGCGGCGCAGATGAGCGGGACGAGCATGGCGTGTCCGGTGGCAGCGGGAGGTGCAGCGCTGCTTCGGTCGGGGGCGCCGTCGCTGGGCCCGCTGGAGATCAAGGCGTCGATGATGAACGGGGCGGACCTGCTGCAGGACGCGGAGGGGAATCCGACGCCGGTCTCGCTGGGAGGAGCTGGGCGGCTCGCGCTGTCGCGCTCGGTGGGGCTGCAGATGAGCGCAGCGGCGCAGGAGCCTGCCGGGGCGATCTCGCTGTCATTCGGGAGTGTGGTGGCCGACGAGCCGGCCTCGTCATCGAAGGCGCTGGTGATCACCAACCGAGGCGCGAGCGCGCGTGAGGTCGAGCTGACGGTTCAACCCTCGTACGCGCTGACCGGTGTGGAGGTGAAGCCGGAGACGACGTCGCTGCAGGTTGCCGCGGGCGAGTCGGCGACCGTGGAGATCGAGCTGCGCGTGGACCCGTCGACGCTGCCGCCCGCCGCGCCCGATGCGCACACTCCGGCGGTGCAGTGGGACTACACGCGTCACTTCCTGGTGGAGGCCGCCGGTCACGTGATGGTTCGTGACACGAACGACAGCTCGCAGACGCTTCGTGTTCCGTATCATGCGAGCGTGCGCGCGGGAGCGAAGCGGCACGCGGCGACCGTGTCGCGATGCGCGGGTGCGCAGGACGGGAGCATCGCGATCCCGGTGGCGGGGCATTCGTCGCACCCGGAGCCGCGGACCAGCGCGTTCGAGCTGCTTGCGACCTCGGAGGCCTTCGAGACGACCGATCCGTCGGCGGATCTGATCGCGCTCGGCGCGGCGACCAACCTGGGTACGAAGGAGCCCTTTGGGGAGGCGTCGATCTACTTCGCGGTGGCCGTGGACGGCACGTGGACCACTCCGGCGCGGGGGCCGCTGAGCCTGGTGGGGGTAGCGATCGACGTGACCGGGGATGACGAGCCGGAGTATGCGGTGCAGGCGGAGCCGCTGACGCGGACGGGGCCGTACCTGGACGTGCTGGCGGCGACGCTGTACGACCTGCAGAGCGGGTCGCCGGTGGGGAGCCCGCGGTTTCTGAACATCCTGTCGCGGGATCGCGGGGACACGCAGCCTTTCGCGAACAGCGTGATCGTGTTGCCGGTGACGATCGGGAGTCTGGGGATCGAGCCCGGGGCGACGGAGATCGGGGCGTTCGCGTACGCGCAGAGCGGAAGCCTGATGTCGATGGACGACGTGACGGACATGGTCCGGTGGGATCCGGGCAAGCGAATCATCGACACGGCCTCGCTCGCCGAGTCGGGGATCCCGTATCACGGGGCGGCCGACCCGGTGCGCGTTCGGGTCGATTGGGAGTCGAAGGGGACCTCTCCCCTGCCCCGTGTGCTGCTGATGCACCACACGAACGTGCCGGGAGAGCGGATCGACATCGTCGATCTCGAGCAGGCGGGCGTAGTCCAGCCGGCGGATCTGCGCGTGACGGCGACCGCGCAGGAGGCGCAGGCGGGAGCGACGGAGGTCACGGTGAGCGTGACGGTGACGAACGACGCGGAGGTGGCGGCGCGTGAGGTCACCCTCTCGTGGACGCCGAAGAACGGGTCGAAGCCGGTGCAGATGACGTCGAGCCGGGGTGCGTGCTCGCTGTCGGGAGTGGCTTCGTGCAAGCTCGGGGAGCTGGCAGCCCACGACCAGGTGACGGCGGAGCTCGTCTTCGCGGTCGGAGAGGGCGGCGTCAGCGGCACGGTGCAGGCAACGTCGGAGGACGGCTGCGATCTGCTCGCGGGGAACAACACGGCGTCGGTCACGGCGGGGGTGCCGTCGGGGAGCGACGCGGGGGTGGACGGAGGCGGCGCGGCGGCGGTGGACGACGCCTACGCGGGAGGTGGGGCATGCGCGTGCAGGGCGTCGGGGCGAAGCGGCAATGGCGCGTGGGGCGCGATGCTGGGGGTCGCGGTGGCGATGGGGATGGCGGGGTACCGGCGACGAAGGCGCGTCGTGGACGGGCGCGGTCGGCGTCAGGTGCGCACAGAGGGGTAGCTCGCGGCTCTAGTCGGTGAATCGGATGACGGGGCGCGGAGCGCCGTGGGGCCAGTCGATGACGAGCGTCTGGATCTTGTCGGTCCAGGTGAAGGTGGACTCCTGGTGCTTGCCGCGCTTCACGGGGGTGACGAGGGAGGCGACGCCTCCTTTGGAGAAGTAGTAGGTGTCGGCTTCGGGGCCGAGCTTGTGCTTCACGCCGGTGGGAGTACCGCCGGTGCTGCTCTTGGGGCGGCAGGAGACGCGGAGCCACTCGCGGAGCATTTTGGTCTCGCAGTTGAGCGGAGTGGAGCGGGAGACGCTGATCTCGCGTGGGACGGAGTCCCATTCGGCGACGGTGGGGACCGCGGAGCGGCTCGCGGGGATGTCCACGGGGAGGCCGTCGGGAGCGTAGCCGCCGGAGGCGGGCGTGGCTGCAGGCGGAGTGGCGGCGGTGGGCGCCACGGTCTCGATCGTCGTGGGGTTGCCCGGGTTCGCCGTGGCGGGCGAGACCTTTCCGCCGAAGGGATCCTGCGTGGTGGTGATGGGGATCGGACCGGGGTCGTTGTCTTTCGACTTGCAGCAGCCCGCGACGACGGCAGCCAGGGCGATCACTGACAAGGCCTTGAGCATTTCCACCTCCGTTGTCCCCGCGTTGGTCCGGGGAGTGTCCGAACAATGGGAACCGATGCGTGCGTCCAGGTCAAGCGGATCGCAGCGAAACAAGCGCGTCCGCCAGCCGAACCGCCTCCGAAGGGGCGTTGTAGAGCTGCGCGGAGACGCGAACCGCGCGGGGGCCATCAGGGAGGGGGATCAGAGGGACCTCGATCGAGAATCGACGGAGCAAGAGCTCCTGGACGGGATCGAGGGGCGCGGCGGGATCGGGCGCGGGGCGAAGGTCGTCGGGAAGTGGGACGGCGGCCATGGATCCGAGCAAGGAATCGGGTGCGGGGGGGAGGACGTCGAGACGGGCGCAGAGCGTGTCCCTGAAGTGCAGAGCGAGCTTGCGGTTGCGCGCCATGAGAGTCGGCCAACCGCCGGGGAGCAGGGAGCCCATGAAGCGGATGGCTTCGGGCACCGACAGGCAAGCCGTGGGATCGAAGGTCCCGGTCCAATCGAACTCGAGGCGGAAGGCATCTCGATCGGTGCGTGCGCAGCGGTCGCCGTGGCTGATGACGGGGGGATGGGTATCGGAGCGCTTGTCGCGTCGCGTGTGGAGGAATGCGGCGCCTTTCGGGGCGCACATCCACTTGTGGCAGTTGCCGGTGTACCAGCACGCTCCGAGGGATCGGAGGTCGAGGGGGAGCATGCCTGGGGCGTGGGCGCCGTCGACGAGAGTGTCCACGCCTCGAGCCTGGAGCTCGCGCACCAGGCGAGCGATGGGGAGAACGAGGGCCGTGGGGCTGGTCACATGGTCGAGCAGCGCGAGACGTGTCGTAGGACGAACGAGCTCGAGGATGGGGTGGACGAGGTCGTCGTCGGAGCGAACGGGGAACGGGAGCGATGCGACATCGACGACGGCGCCGGCTCGTCGTGCGACGAACTCGAGGGCGTTGCGGCACGCGTTGTACGCGTGGTTCGTGGTGAGCAGGCGGTCCCCCGGCCGCAGCAGCAACGAGCGGAGCACCGTATTGACGCCGTGGGTGGCGTTGGGCACGAACGCGAGGTCATCGGGCTCCGCGCCGACGAAGTCCGCGAGCGAGACGCGGGCATCGTCGAGAAGGTGCTCGCACTCGCGGGCGAGGAAGGCCACGGGCCGGCGCTCCATGCGAAGGCGGAGGTCGTGCTGGAACTGCAGGACGTGCCGGGGGCAGGCGCCGAAGGAGCCGTGGTTGAGGAACAGGATTCCGGGGTCCAGCTCCCACAGGGGTGCGAAGTCGGAGCGGTCACTTGCAGGGGAGAGCATGAGCGTGGATCAACCTCCGAGCCGGATCACGAGTCCCTGGTTGGCGTCGAGAGTGATGGTTTCCGAGACGCGCTCACCGGTTCGGCTTGGGTGGGTGGACGCGACGACTTCACCGCCTTGGCGCAGGGAATCAAGGCGCAGGGTGGCCGGGGAGCCGGACAGGTCGAGGAGCACGAGCATTCGGGACGCGGGGACGGCTCTTTCGTAGGCGACGGCGGACTCGGGGGCGTCGATGATGCGGAGGTCCCCTTGGTGGAGCGCGGGCTCGGAACGTCGAAGAGCGATGAGCGCGCGATGCAGCGAGAGGATCGAGCGGGGATCCTCGCGCTGGCGCTGGACGCAGACGGATTCGAAGCGCGGCTCGATGGGGAGCCAGGGATCCGTCGAGGAGAAGCCTGCGTGCGGGGAAGCGTCCCAGGGCATGGGGGCGCGTTCGGGGTCACGTCCGAGCCCGAGTCCGGGGACGTTCTTCTCCCAAGGGTCCTGGACGAGATGCGGAGGGACCGGGACGTCGTGCAGGCCGAGCTCGTCGCCGTAGTAGAGGGTGGGGGTACCGCGCAAGGTGAGCAGGAGCATTGCGGCGACACGCGCTTGCGCCTCTCCGACGCGGGAAGCGATGCGGCTCTTGTCGTGGTTGCCGAGGACCCAGTTGGGCCATCCGTGTTGCGGGAGCAACTTCTCGTAGCGCGCGATGGCAGCGCGCAGAGCGCCGGCGTTCCACGGGGTCTTGAGCAGGAGGAAGTTGAACGGCAGGTGGCACTCGGGAGCGTCGGTCGAGCCGTAGTAGGTCACCAGCTTCTCGAGGGGTTCGTAGAGCTCGCCGATCATGACGCGGTCCGTGTAGCCATCGAGGACATCGCGCATGCGACGGATGATGTCGTGTACTTCGGGGCGGCTGGCGGAGAAGACTGGGAGCAGCCTCTTGTAGGGATTGCCGGACGGGTCCCAATCCGGATTGGGCGGGTTGTCGCGGAAGGAAGCGTCCTTGATCACCTTGCGGAGGGCGTCGATGCGGAAGCCGTCGACGCCGCGGTCGAGCCAGAAGCGCAGGATGTCGAGCATGGCCTGCTCGACCTGGGGATTGCGCCAATTGAGGTCCGGCTGCTCGCGCAGATACGAGTGGTAGAAGAACTGGCGGGTGGTCTCGTCCCAGGTCCAAGCGGGACCGCCGAAGGTGCTGAGCCAGTTGTTCGGGAGTGCGCCGTCGGGTCCCGGATTCCTCCAGATGTACCAGTCGCGTCTCGGGTTGCCGCGTGAGGCGCGTGACTGCGCGAACCAGGGGTGCTGGTCGGAGGTGTGGTTGGGGACGTAGTCGAGCAGGACGCGCAGGCCGCGCCGATGCGCCTCGGAGAGGAGTCGATCGAAGTCCTCGAGGGAGCCGAAGAGGGGGTCGACGTTGCAGTGGTCGGCGATGTCGTATCCGAAGTCGGCTTGGGGAGAGGGATAGAAGGGCGAGAGCCAGAGGGCATCGACGCCGAGCCATTGGAGGTAGTCGAGGCGGGTCGTGATGCCTGGGAGGTCCCCTACCCCGTCGCCGTTCGAGTCTTGAAACGAGCGCGGGTACACCTGGTAGATGACGCCGCACTTCCACCAGCACCGATCGTCGGACATGGGAGGTGGATCGTAGGCGGCGAGCGGCAGGAGGAGCAAGAACGGGGGATCAGCGGGCGCGACGGCGCAGGCGGCTGAGGACGATTCCGAGGGCAGCGAAGAGGAGGCCGTGGGTGGAGGAGGAAGAGCCTGGGACGGCGCAACCGCAGCCGCCCTCGTCTTCGGGGATCGTGGGGTCCACGGGGGTGGAGCCGCCGGTGCCTTGTCCCGCGGAGCCGGACGATCCGCCATGGGCTGAGCTTCCGGCAGAGCCTGCGGAGCCCGCTGTGCCTGCGGTGCCCGCCGTGCCTGCGGAGCCCGCTGTGCCTGCGGTGCCCGCTGTGCCTGCGGAGCCCGCTGTGCCTGCGGTGCCTGCCGAGCCCGCGGTCCCGGCGGCTCCGGCAGAGCCACCGGCGCCCGCGCTGCCGGCTGCGCCCTCACACACGCCGCTCGAGCAGGTCCCGTTCAGGCAGCCAGCGCCGTCGGGATCGTTGGCGTCACAGGCGTCGGACTGCTCGTTGCAGGTCTCGGAACAGTCGTCGTCGCTGTCGGGGCCGGGGCAAGGGTTGCCGGAGCCAGCGCACACACCGCTCTGGCACGCATCGGTGGCCGTGCAGAAGAGCCCGTCGTTGCAGGAGGAGCCGTCGACATCGGGGGCGGTGCAGGCATCCGAGGCCTCGTCGCAGGACTCGGAGCAGTTCTCGTCGCCATCGGGGCCGGGGCAAGGGCTTTCGGAGCCGATGCAGGCGCCACCCTGGCACGATTCGTTGAGTGTGCAGAACAGGCCATCTGTGCACGCGGAGCCGTTGGGGTCGTCTCCGGTGCAGGTGTTCGCGACCTCGTCGCAGGACTCGGAGCAGTTGTCGTCGCCATCGGCACCGGTGCAGGGATCCCCGGAGTGTTCGGAGCAGGTGCCGGCCGCGCAAGTGTCCATGCCGTTGCAGAACACGCCGTCGTCGCACTGGGAGGTGTTGTCGACGTGCTGGCAGCCGCTGACGGGGTCGCACGAGTCGTTGGTGCAGGCGTTCGTGTCGTCACACGAAGCAGTTGCGCCGCCGACGCAGGCACCGCCGGAGCAGGAGTCGTTGGAGGTGCAGGCGTTGCCGTCGTCGCACGCGCCGGTGCCCGGGACATGGGCGCACAGGCCGTCGGCGGGGGTGCAGGAGTCGTTGGTGCAGGGATTGGCGTCGTCGCAGGTTTTGGGAGTTCCGGCGACGCAGGTCCCGGTGGCGTCGCAGGTTTCGCTGCCGTTGCAGAGGTTGGAGTCGGCACACGCGGCGCCAGTGGGTTTGTTCACGCACACGTTGCCGACGCACTGTTTGCAGGCGCCGGAGCAGTTGGCATCGGACACGCAGGCGGCGCCGAGGTTGGCGAAGTCGGACTTGCAGTTGTCGGTGTCGTGGGAGTCGGCGTAACGGGAGAGGATCGCGCCGGTGCCCGGAGCGGGCGTGAAGGGGGTGAGCTCGCTGAGGGGGCTGTTGCCGAAGGCGGCGAAGTCGATGACGGTATTGGACGGATCGACGACGAGGAGCTCGTCACCGGTGTTGCTCAGCGCGAGGGAGTTGGTGGCGTTGCCGACCCAGGGCATGAACTTGACCATGTCGGGCGCGGAGGACGCGGCGGACAGCTCGGCGTCGGGAAGCTCGCCGAGACCGGACTGGTAGGCGGCGCCATCGTAGGCGACG
>JAKLDZ010000227.1 GCA_022703255.1 Myxococcota bacterium
CTCCTCAAGCTCGAGCAGCGCTTCGGACGCCAGCGGCTGCTCGATGTCTCCGTCTACCTGCCCGCTGCCGTCCTGTCGGGCATCGTCGCCTGGTACACCCTGCGGACCGTGCTCGCACGCACGGGCCATCCTGCGGTGCCGCTCGACGACTCGTTCATCCACTTCCAGTACGCGCGCAACCTGGCTTCGGGGCACTTCTTCACCTACGCGCCGGGGGACGCCTTCACGGCGGGCGCGACCAGCTTCGCGTGGCCCGCGCTGCTCGCCCTGTTCCACCTCGTGGGCTTCCGCGGCCTGTCCCTCATCTGGCCCGCCTGGATCCTCGGCTTCCTCGCCCACGCGGCCCTCGTCGTCGAGGCCTATCGCCTCTCCACCCGCCTCACCGGCAAGCCCACCGCGTGGGCCGTCGCCGCCATGACCGCCCTGTTCGGCCCCTTCGCCTGGTTCGCCGCCAGCGGCATGGAGGCCATCCCCCTCGCATGGCTCATCGCCCGGACGGCCCGCGTGGCCGCGGAGTGGTGCGAAGGAGAGCAGGATCACCGCACGCGCGCACGCCGCACCGAGCTGCTCGTCCTCGCCGTCGTCGCGCCCCTGATGCGCCCGGAGGGAATGCTTGCGTCCGCGTTCGCCTCCGTCGCCCTCGCCGCCTTTCCGCTGTCGCCTGCCAAGCGTCCGTGGCGCGAGCGGGCTTGGGCCCTGCTTCCCTGGATCGGCCCGGCGATCATCCCGCTCGTCACGCTGCTGTTCACCGGCCAGTCGAGCTCCAACACCGCGATGGTGAAGTGGCTGCCCCTCAGCCCGTACCACGCCACCTGGCCGGTGCTCTGGTCCGCGATCCGCGGAAATCTCACGCTGCTGTTCACCACGCTGTTCAACGGCGAGCAGTGGTCGTTGACGATGGTCCCGAAGAACGCGACGCCGTTCTTCGTGGCCGCGCTGTGCGCGATCCCGATCGCTGGCTGGCGCTACAAGCAGCCGTGGCGCGCCGCCTTCGTGCTGATGTTCGCGTGCGGCCTGTTCGCGATCGCCACCTACAACAGCTTCCTGTGGAACCGCCTGCGCTACCTCTGGCCCTTCTTCCCGGCCTGGTTCGTCGGCTTCGGCTGCCTCTCACGCCTCGTCGCCGACACCTTCGCCCAGCTCAATCCCCGCTGGCTCTCCTTCTCCCCCGTCGCCTGCGGAGTCGCAGCAGGCTGGTTCGCCAACGGCCTGTCCTGGTCCATGGACAACGTCGCCGAGAGCGCCTCGGCCATCGACCGCCAGCAGGTCAAGCTCGGCGCCTGGGCGCGCGACAACCTCCCCGCCAACGCCATCATCGGCGTCAACGACACCGGCGCGATCGCCTACGTCTCGGGCTTGTACACCTTCGACGTCGTGGGCCTCACCACCGCCGGCGAATCCAAGTACTGGGCCCACGGCCCCGGCTCGCGCTTCGAGCACTACGAGCGCCTCGTGCGCTCCGCTCCCCATCGCTTCCCCACGCACTTCATCGTCTACCAGCAGTGGATGGCCTGCGACCCGGTCCTCGGACGCGAGCTGTTCGAAGCCGTCGTCACCGACCAGAGCATCCTCGGCGGCACCCGCATGACCGTCTTCGAAGCCCGCAAGGATCTGCTCGGATCCGGCGACAAACCCGTGATGATCGCCTCCTCCGGGGACTATGCCGACTCGCTCGACGTCGCGGACCTCGAGTCGGAGAAGGATCACGGCTACGAGGTGTTCCAGGCGGGACTCACGGAGACCTCGAACCGCGTGCACAAGGAGTACCTGAGCGACGACGGCGAAGAGGAAGAGGAGCTCGTCGATCTGGCGCAGCAGCGCGCCTTCGCCGACGGCGGCAGGTTCGAGCGCACCTGGGACAGGTTCTTCGCGCGTCTGCCCGCCGGCAAGAGCGTGCGCGGAATTGCGCGCCTGGTCGGCGGCACCTCGGGAGCCACCGTGACCGTGTCGGTCGCGGGAAGCGTCGTGGTCACCCTCTCGCTCCCCTCCAGCCGGGCGAAGGAATACGAGTTCGTGATCCCCGCGGCCGCGGCCTCCGACCGCACGCCCGTCGAGCTGCGCGCCCTGCAGGGCAACTTCGGCGCGCTGCACTACTGGTTCGAGAAGACCCCCTGACCTCCGCTCGATACCACCCCGCGCGTGGGGCTCGTCGCCCACCTCGCGTTGACCCCCCCAGCGGGCAAGCGTACTGGGTTGATCTGCGGTCATGGTACCCGCGCATCGGTTCGCGCGAGCTGTGCGACCGATGGGACTTGGGCTCCTTTGCGAGGGTTGGAGGTGACGATGAGGATCGGCAAGGCGAGGCTTGGCGTGCTCGTGACGGTTGCGTTGACTTGGGCCGGATGCGGAGGGGGCTCCAACGACACCAGCAAGGTGGACTGCGGGTGTCCCGATGTCGGCACGAACGATTGTCTCGACGCCTCGACGATGGAGACCGCGCCGCCGGCTGACGTCTCGATCGATCTCCCCACGGAGGCAGCATCGCCCGAGGCCAACCCCTGCCATCCTTGCGAGATCGACGCCGACTGCACGGGCGGGCTGGTCTGCTTCGACGAGGACAACAACCCTGCGACGCCGAAGGTGTGCACCAAGCCGTACGACCCGAACACCGGCTGCCCGGACGGGATGCACGGCGACTACAACGTCAGCAAGTACTGCATCTGCGACGACTGCGGTGGCGAGTACAACCCCAAGTGCGAGCCGACCTCGTGCCTCATCACGACGGATGGCGGGTCGAAGCTGGGAGAATGCAAGCTGACGGGCGACAAGTGCTACTGCCAGCCGGCTTCGAATCCATGTCAGAAGTGCGAGAGCGACGCGGACTGCACGGGCGGTCTGGTGTGCTTCGACGAGGACAACAACGCGGGCACGCCCAAGGTGTGCACGAAGCCCTACGACCCGAACACCGGTTGCCCGGCGGGCATGCACGGCGACTACAACGTCAGCAAGTACTGCATCTGCGAGGACTGCGGCAGCATCATCAACCCGCGCTGTGAGCCTCTCGTGTGCCTGGCGCAGGGGACCAACGGTGCCTTCGTGGGCGAGTGCAAGCTGACGGGCGACAAGTGCGATTGCCAGCCCTCGGCGAATCCTTGCCAGAAGTGCGAGAAGGACGCGGACTGCACGGGCGGGCTGCAGTGCCTCGACGACGACAACAACCCGGCCACGCCGAAGGTCTGCACGAAGGTGTACGTCCCTGCGGACGGCTGCCCGGCGGGCATGCACGGCGACTATGCGATCAGCAAGTTCTGCATCTGCGAGGACTGCGGCAGCGTGTTCAACCCCAAGTGCGAGGCGACGGAGTGCCTCGGGGTGAACGCGGACGGCGTCACCAAGGTCGGCAGCTGCAAGCTTGCCAACGGCAAGTGCGACTGCGCGATCAACTGAACCCGTTCGGGCGCAGGCCAAGGCCGACGGCTGCTCGGGCCCGTGCCAACTTCACCCAAATGCTTGACCTCACGCAACAGTGAAGGCAGCGTTTTTGGTGAAGTCATGACAGCGAGACCCGCCGACAAGCAGTTCCTGGCCAAGGTGCCCGCGGCACTTGCGGCGCTCCTCGACATTCCCGAGAAGCAGGTCAAGGCGCAGCGCCGTGCCGAAGACATGGCCCTGATCGTCTCCGCCGCCGGCCAGACCTTCGTCATCGAGGCGCTCGCCGCGGCTCCCGCGGGCGCCGTCGCCCTGCACGCCGAGCGGGTTGCGAAGGCGACCAAGGCGCTCCGCAAGCGAGCGATACCTCTGGTGGCGGTCCCCTTCATGACGGAGGCAGGTCGCGTGGCGTGCGACGCCGCCGGGGTGTCGTGGATCGACCTGAGCGGCAACGCGCATGTCATCGCCTCCGGCCTCCGGGTCATCGTAGGGGGCCAGCCGAACCGGTTCCGGGTGCGAGGACGTCCTTCGAGCGTGTTCGCCCCCAAGAGTGCGCGCGTGGTCCGCTGGCTGCTCATGCATCCCGATCGCCCTTTCACGCAGCGAGAAATCGCGCACAGCGTCGACATGCGGGAAGGGTTCGTGAGTCGCATCGTCGCAAGGCTCGAAACGGAGGGCTACGTGACTCGCGTCGGCGTCGATGGCGATGATTCCACTGCACGTCACAGGGGCAAGGGGCCTGTCCGCGTACGCGATCCGGACCTCCTGCTCGATGCTTGGAAACAGGAGTATCGCTTCAGCCGCCACACGATCATCCAGGGGCATGTGGCTGCGCGTTCCGGTGACGCGCTGGCGCGCTTCGTGAGGGATACGTTCACCGAGCGGAAGATCGATCATGCGGCGACGGGGCTCGCTGCGGCGTGGCAGTTGACCCGCTTCGCCGCGTTCCGAATCGCCACCTTCTTCGTGCGCGAGGCACCGTCCGCCGAGCTGAAGCAGTCGCTTGGGCTGCGTGAGGATCCTCGCGGAGCGAACCTCTGGCTCGTGGTGCCCAACGATGCTGGCGTGTTCCTGGGAGCGGAGCAGCGTGGCGGCATTCGCTGCGTGCATCCGGTCCAGGCCTGGCTCGATCTCAAGGAGCATCCGGAGCGATCCGCCGAGGCAGCACAGCGTCTGCGAGCCGTTTTCATGAAGTGGAAGCGCGATGCCTGACAAGCCCAGGAGAGCTTCGGAGTACAACAACGAACACGTCGAGCTCGTGCGTGCGACATGTCTCTATGTCGCCACCAGGCTCGGTGACCTGATGGACGAGCTCGTTGTCGTGGGGGGGCTGGTGCCGTCGCTGATCATCGACCAGGGCAAGCTGGCCGACAACGTGGACGCGCACGTCGGCACGATGGACCTCGATGTCGGCTTGACGCTCGCTCTGCTCGACGGAGGTCGCTACTAGACGCTCACCGAGCGCCTCCGCGATGCCAACTTCGCGATGGACCAGAACGACGACGGAAGGCCGACGCGGCAGCGCTGGAAGATCACCAACGACGGCTCCGTCACCATCGACTTCCTGATTCAACCTTCGCTCGCCTCGGACAAGGGCGGTCGGCTGCGTAACATCGCAGCCGGATTTCGCGGCGATCATCGCGCCTGGACTCGAGCTTGCATTCGTTGACCGACAGCGTGTGACGATTGCCGGACGCACGATCCTCGGGGCGAAGGCGACTCGCGACGTGTGGGTCTGCGGGGCGGGCGCCTTTGTCGTGCTCAAGGCGCTCGCCTTCGACGGACGCGGAGAGAGCAAGGATGCCTACGATCTGCACTACGTAATCCGGAACTACGGGACGGGCGTTGCGGATGTCGCAGCGAGGCTGAAGCCGATGCTTGCACACCCGGACGCGCAGAAGGCGCTCGAGGTCCTGCGTCGTGACTTCCTTGACCCGGATGCGGTCGGCCCACGAAGCGTTGCGGAGTTCGTTGTCGGCGCAGTCGATGCCGAACTCCAAGCGGACGTTGTCGGCTTCGTGGGGCAGTTGCTCGATAGGTGCACGAGGCTCGATTGACGCACCGCCGCCCGCCCGAACGCCACTCGTCGCCCTCGCTATACTCTGTCGCGTCGGAGTCGCCGAGGCACGAACCCTGCGTCACCCAACACGAGCAACCGCGGACGGTTGCCGATGGCACGGGGGACCGGGGGGCAGGGCGCATCGGTCCGGGGGCATCGGCCTCGGGTGCGGCGACGGCACGGGCCCTCGTGGATTACTCATTACCTGACGGTATGTTAGCGAAGCTGGCATCGGCATTTCGATGTTGATATCGACATCTCGATAGACGCTCGCTACCCTGGGTCCGATGCTCAAGCTCCCTCGCTCCGAGATCGCCGCCAAGGTCCGCGCGCTTCGCAAGTCGCGCGGGTGGACCCAGGCAGAGCTCTCGGCGCGCCTCGGACTGTCGCAGGCTCGCTTGAGCGAGATCGAGAACGGGGGCGGCTCCTTCACCGCCGAACAGTTCCTGGAGATTCTCAGGCTGTTCAACGTGGGCGTCGACCACTTCGTCAGCGACGCCCGCGACCCCACCGCCGAGTTGCAGAACGCCCTGGTGCGACTGGGTGCGCGCCACCTCCAGGAGCGCGATGACGTGCTGATCGGCAGGGAGTTGGCGGACGTGGGCACCGCTCTGCACGCCGCGCTCGTCTCGGGGGAGCCCAGGCTGATCTCTGGCCTCGCCCCGGTGATCGTGCTCCATATCGACGAGCTGAGCGCGGACGCGGTCCGGTCCCGGCTCGCGCCCGTCGGCCTGCAACGGCGGCTGGACTGGCTGCTCGACAATACGCTGCACGCCGTGGAGGACGAGCTTCGGCACGCGCTTCCGCGCCCGTGGGCGCAACGCTACAGGCGCGCCCACGTCGTGCTCGAGGCCGCGCTCGACTTCGCGAAGGAGCGCCGGCTGCCGTCACCGGGCAGCCCGCCGGACATCCTCGACGGGCACATCCGCACGAAGGCTACGCTCAAGGAGGTGATCGGTTCGTCATCCGAAATCTCCCGTCGGTGGGGCATAGCCACCGCGCTGCAGCCGCGCGACTTCGTCGAGGCGCTGAGGGCGGCGCGTGAGCGCGATTGAGGCCTTCTTGCGGGAGGTCGACGCGGCCTGGCGACAGCCGGGGCCGCGGATTCCCCTGCGCATCATCGGCTCGACCGCGCTCATGCTGCAGACCGCCTACTACCGCGGCACGAAGGACAGCGACGTGCTCGAGACCGACGAAGTCACCGACGCGGTGGCCGAGCGCCTGCTCCTGATCGCGGGGCAGGACACGGACATCCACAAAAGGCGCGCGATGTACCTCGATATCGTGCGTCGGGGTGTGCCTTTCCGACGACAGTCCCCCGTGTACCATCGGCTCGAAGAGCTGAGCGCGTCGCTGCACCACTTCGATGTCGAGGTCATGAGCGTAGTCGACGTCGTTGTCGGAAAGCTGGCGAGGTTCAATGCGAACGACCAGCGCGACATCGACGCGATGATCGGCCAGGGGCTCGTCGATCACGACCAGCTCGTCCAGGTCTTCCTCGAGGCTCTGGACTTCAAGATGGACCTGGCCTGGGACGACTTCACGAGCTTCTTGCGGAATCTGAACAGGGTGGAGCGGGACATGTTCGGTGTCGGGGAGTCCGAGATCGAGGAGCCGGAGTGGCTGCGGTGACGAGTGGTCCAGGCAGCACGTCACCGAGCCCATCGAGCGTCTGGAGGAGACCGTGCGCGCCACGTACCTCGAGCTGGAGGAGAGGTGCCGGAGAAGGTGAGAGCGGGCTCAAGTCTTCAGACACGGGGAACCGGCGGCAGGGCGCGGCGAACATGAGCGCAGCTGGCGATTCTTGCTTCGACACTCACAATCCCGTCGCGCTCACGCCCGCCGGTCGGCTCACCAGGGCTCGGAAGGAAATGCGTCCGGGTGTTCGGCGGAGACTGCCTTCGCCGCTTCGATGAGTCTGTCGAGCAGATCCGCCGTGGCCTTGCGGTGCCCTGGATCGTAGGGCCACTCGACATGCGCTTGGACGAGACCGCTCGACCTCCACACCTTCATCCTGATCCCTGTAACGGCATCGGTCGCAGTCCACGAAACCGCACGGGTCTGAAGCCGTTCGAGCGCCGCAGCGTCGGGCGCAGCCTCGGGGCTGGGAACCACACGCAGAAGCCAGCGCGTTGCCACCCTCTCGCGAGCCTCGATGGATCGCGCGGCTTCAGGGATGGAAGCCCACCGCGTCGGGACCACGGTCGCCATGGTGACCCGCACCACATGGCCTGATTCCGGCTCCTCGCCTCGAGTCACCATGACCCGAAGCTCGGGAATCGACTCGCCGTGCCATTCGCTCCCAATCCGAGCGGCGTTCTTCCTTCCCAGCTTCCACGGACGGGACGGCCGGCGCTTCTGGCGCAGGGCGACGTCGCACAGAAGAGGTCCGACGTGATCGCACGGGTGGAGACTGTCACCACGCTCGGTCGCCCGCTGCGTGTCCAGCGGTCGGAGCCAGACTTCTCGGAAGGCCAGGTCGCCGCGGGCATCCGCAGTGGGCGCGTCGGGACGCCTGCACGCGACCTGCCAGATCGACACCTGCAACCCTCGGAACTTCAGGTGCGCCAGGGCATCGACCTGCTCCGGGTTCATTCTTTCCGGTGAGGGCACCACCAAGTGCAGATGGAGCCCCATCGGTCGCGAGTCCGGGACATCGACCGCAATCCGCTCCTGCGACGGTTCGAGACCTCTCGCCGCCTCCAGTGCATCCGCCATCATCGCGGCCACCGGGTAGGCTGCCCCGACGTCGGAACCGCCAACATTCTCGAGGAGCGCGGCCCGAAGCGCTTCGAGCTGGGGTCGATCGTCTGGGCGTGACCACTTGTCAGCTCGCTGATTCAGCCAGAAGCCGGCTACGCGCGACGCAAGGACGATCTGACGCTCCTCGAGCCGCTGCTCGTCGAACCAGTGGGTGCGGTCGTGGCGAAGAAGCCCGACGGTATAGGCCAGCGCCTGATCGACGACATGCTCCTCGGAAGCCCCGTACTTCAACTCGAAGATGTGCACGGTTCCGGTCGGATCGGTGGCAGTGATGTCGGCCCCATCCCACCCATTGAGGGTCTTGACGCCCTGCCGCAGACTCCACGCCTCCAGCAAGCGGTCAAGATTCAAGAACAACAGCGACTCGACCCCCTCTTCCTTGATCCCCTTCGTGGATACCTTCTCTCCCGGCACCCACGTCGAGGGGCCGTTCACTCGCAGATCTCTCCCAAAGGAGAACGAGCGCCACGGCCCCGCATACAGACGGTTCGGCTTCGGCCTGACGAACTCGGTCCACATCATCATCCCTCCTGGTCTTCCCTCGCTACTCGTTCACTTCCCCCTCGTCCTCTTCGTCCTCGTCCTCTTCCTCCTCGTCCTCTTCCTCCTCGGTCTCCCCTTCCGTCACGTCGAACACGACCCAACGCGGATCGTCCGAGTCCAGAAACTGGAGATCCCACGCCTCCTCATCGTCCCCGTCCTCATCGGCGTTCGCGTAGAAGTTCCTCCGGATTCCCTTCTCGAGCGCCTCGCGCTCGGCGTCCGTGAAGGGCTCGGCCGTCGATCGGATCACACTCACCTTCGCGCCGACAGAAAACCCGGACGCGGAGATCTCGTAGAGGTCTCCGTACCTGACACTCTCGTCCGGGAAGGGATGGACCGTGACACTGGGTTGCCCCCTGTGTACGACATGGGACGCGACGAGCACAACGTACTCGGCGCGCACGAGGGACGAGAGGAAGCTCGGCTCGAGGAAGTCCTTCTCAGCAAGCGCATACTTCACCGCGGGGTCGAGCCAGGGGGATATCATCCGACGCGCCGATGCTGCATCCAGGGCGGCGAGCTCACGCACGCGGGCTTTGGAGTAGAACCGCTTCGCCTCGCGGAGCTCGTCTTCCTTGCTTCC
>JAKLDZ010000228.1 GCA_022703255.1 Myxococcota bacterium
CACGGCAATCAGAACACGCGGGTTTCGACGTGTCAACCGTGTCCCAATGGCCGGGTCCCTGCCCGGACTTCGCCTCGCCTGCACCGACGAACAGCCCGTTCCGCAACGCGCCTCGTGGGCGCCGTGTCACGGAATCACTGCCACCCCCGCCTCCAGACCCCTTTCCACGTCATCCGGCAGCTTCGACAGATAATCGTATCCCGTGCGACGCTCCACCTCGTCGATGCTCGTCACATACTCCGTCCACTTGTGCCCCCTCACCTCGTCGCTGTTCGGCATCGCTACCGCGTAGGCCAGCGTCCCCTTCGTCACCTTGTCCGCCGCCCGGTCCAGCACCACCGTGATTCGATAGCTCGCCTTCGGCACCGCTACCCCCGTTCCAATGCGCCGAGGCTCCACGTCGAATATGCCCCCCGCCACGATGTGCAGCGTCTTGCCCCCCTCCGCCGCAAGCCGACGCTCGTAGTCCTCCACCATCCGCCACGCACCCGAGTTCACCGTGCCCACCTGGGGCTGCATGTTCGTCATCACGAACGTGGCGACATTCGCGGCGCGAGACGCCGTGCGGTGCGACGACGGGCACAGGTGGCCGCGGTGGAACGGCGCGCCCGCGTAGTCCCCCTCCTTCACCGGCGGCAACCCCGTCGGCAACAACGGGTCCGCGTGGAACCTGTCGGTGCGATCGTGCGCCCCGAGATCCTCGCGAGTCAGCCGCCACGATACCCAGTTCGCAACGCGCAGCCCGGGGTTGTACGACAGCACGAAGTGCGTCTCGTCGAGCACGACGTCGTCCGACGGATCCCCGTCCACCGGCGCGCCGAATCGCAAGTGCACGCTCGCCGCGTGCCCGCCGTCGCCCTGCGCCCCGGCTCTCCCTTGCGCCGCATGGCGCGGCGCGTGCGACGCGTCGCCCGCCGCGGGACCGGTCGAACCCGACGGAGCCGCCGCGCGAGGAGCCGTCGCCGAGCAGCTCGTGAGAACCAAGGTGAGCGCGCCGATCAGGCGCAGCGTTCGCATCGCTCGCCAGCATAGCCGGTTCGCGCCCCACATGCCGCTGCCGTCCGGGGCGCCTTGCGTGCGCCGAGGCTCCCGCACTCGAGCGAGCGCGGCGCTCTCCCCCCTCACACGTAGTCGATGACGACGTCCTTCTGCGCGGCCACCAGCTTGTCGCGCAGCAGCGGGACGATCCGCGTGCGCCCGAGGATTCCCCGCTGCAGGAACGCGATGCTCGCGTTCGCGGGGTTCGTGTTGCAGCCCACGATGAAGTGGATCCGATCCGCGAGCCGGAACAGGTCGCACAGCTCGGTGACACCGCTGTCCTCTTCGTAGCGCTCCGGGTCCTCCTCCAGGATGTTGTAGACCTGATTGAGCGTGATCGCTCCTTCGGTCACGAGGTGGATTCCCGGGAGCTGGTAGCGCGGCGGCGCCACCAGCGCCGGATCGTCGTTCATCACCACCAGCTCCTCCTTGAGCTGCCTGGCCACGATCCGCGCCGTCGTCGCGCCGCATATCACCTTCCAGCCGTCCTCCCGCAGGAACTCCCGCACCGTCTCGTCGTCTCGCGACGGACTCCGCGGCGGACCGGTCAGCACCGTCAGACAGCGGCCGCTCCGACATCCCGCAAGGACCGCGGTCACGTCGTCGCCCACCTTGGCTCCCCAGTGCTGCAACGCCTGATCGTGCAGGATGCGCGGGAGCTCGGCCATCGTCGTTCCCGACGCCAGGCAGGAGCTCGCGTGCCGCGCCACCTCCTCGATCCCCCAGCCGTTGCGGAATCGAGTGCCGAGCCCCGCCTGAGTCACTCCGTCGGTCACCATCACAATCGCTTCCCCCTCCACCAGCTGGCAATGGCTCTCGCTGACCACCGCGTCGTCGAGGTTGAACGTGCGCCGCGGCAACAGCTCCGCATGCCCCGAGGCGATCAACAGCGCCGCTGGCGCGTCGTACGACAGCACGGTCGCCTCCCCCGTAGGCAGCACTCGCGCCACCGAGAACGCCGCATACAGGCCGTTCTTGCCTCGCCCCTGGTGAATCGTGTGGGCCACTCGCCCGAAGGCGTCGCGCAACGGCGTACCGCCGCGCTCGAGCTCCAGCAGCCGCGACGCGTGCAGCTCCGCCGCCAGGTGCGCCTGCACGCCCGAGCCCATTCCGTCGCTGCAAAGCACCGTGGTCCAGAGCCGACGGCGCTCGACCCGCACCAGGTCGCCGCACAAGGCTCCAGGCCGCTTGGGGCTCTGGGCCGTCACGACTTCGACGTGTAGATATCCCATAGCCACTTCATCGTTTCGTCGCCGCGCTCCTCGGCCGGATCGCGGGCGACCTTCAGCAGGTTCTGCAGCAGCGTCTCGCCCTTCGCGGTGCTCTCTCCCAGATACCGCGTGAGCTGCTGCGCCATCTCGATCTGGTGCTCCAGCAGCTCCCGCCCCTGGGCCATCGTCTGCCGGCGCAGCTGCGCCAGACTCTCCCGCTCCCGCTCGGTCTGCGTGATGTTGATGAAGATCCCCACGAGCTGCTGATCGTCGGGAATCTTGTACAGGATCTCTCGGCACACCACACCATGCTTGCGGTGCGTCGCCGTCAGATCCGTGCGCTGCTCCGCACCCGCCGCCAGCTTCTGGAACGGCTCCGGATCCATCAGCGCCGACACGTGCGTGCCGAGCTGCGCGTCCGTACACCGGAACAGCGCCCGAAACGCCGGATTCATCGCCAGGACGTTCAGCCGCTGATCCAGGATCAGGATTCCGTTGGGACTCGTGTCCATGATTCGATCGGATCTCTGCTCCGCGAGGCGACGCATCATCGGGATGCAGACCGCGGGGTCGGCCATGCCCTGAATCACGGCGATCGCTTTGGCACGGCAGGTTCCGTAGCCGCAGGCGCCGCAGTCGAGCTGGTCCTCCGGACGCGACTTGCCCGTGCGCTCGAGCACCTGCTGGATCTCGGCCTCGGTGGGACTCGGTATGCTGCGCGGCCGCGGCTGCGCCATGACCATCGAGACCGCTCCCATGGATTCGACCGCACCACGCGCCCCCCCCTCCCCGGCGTGCCGGGCCAGCTGACGTCGCATGCGCACCACCGGCGCCTTGCGCCCCGCCGCCGGCCCCGCAATGCACCCCTGCTTGCAGAACAGCAGCTCCACGATCCCGGGGACCTCCCGGACTCCCTCCAGCGCCTCGCTCACCGCGTCGGCCCCGCTCGCCGTCTGCACGTCCACGGCCAGACTCGAGCTCTCGATTCCAGCCAGGTGCAGGCTCCCTCCCTCCAACGGATACCACCGCGCATCTCCGCACGCCGCCTCGTCGAACCCGCTCTCCTCACACCGATCGAACCCCACGCTCTCCTGCTCCATCCAGCCGAGCAGCTCCTCGAACGTCAACACCGCGTCGATCGCCTCCGGCTCCCGCAGCGCCTCCGCCTTCTTCGCCACGCACGGACCGATGAACACCGTCCGCGTGTCCGCCCCCAGACGCCCCTTCATCGCGCGTCCGTGCGCAACCATCGGTGTCGCCACGGGCAGCAGCAGCTCCACCAGGTCGGGACGCTGCGTCTCGAGATAGCCGATCACCGCCGGACACGAAGTCCACAGCAGCGTCCTGCCGGGCGCCGATCGCGCGACCGTGCGCGCTCTGTCCGCGACCCACTCCGCCGCCACGGCGGTCTCCGCCACGAAGGAGAAGCCGAGCCTGCGCAGGACCGACGGCAGGCGCTTGCGCTCCCAGTCCTCGAACAGCGCCGCGAAGGACGGGGCGATCGAGACGGCCACGGAGCGTCCCTGGCCGATCCACTCGCGCACGCGATCCACGTCGGTGCGATAGGTTTTGGCCCGCTGCGGACACTCCCGGATGCAGGTGCCGCAGTGGATGCAGCGCTCCTCGACCACGGACGCCTGTCCGGAGACGATCCGAATCGCCTTGACCGGACAGGCGCGCACGCATCGATGGCAATCGCGGCACGAGGCCTTGCGCGTGTAGACAATCGAGGAGCTGTCATGCGGCTGATTCATGATTCCCGGGACTCCCTCGGCTCTCGAGCGCTTGCTCCAGACGAGCGCGCGCCGCGGCGAAGTCGCAGTGCTCGATCCGCGTGCCGTCGATGACCACCGTGGGACCGCGATCGCACGCCTCCTGGCAGAAGCTCGCCGCCAGGTCCACCTGCTCGGCCAGCCCTGCGGCCTCCACATGCGCCATGATCCGCTGGATGAGCGTCTGCGCACCGCGCAGCAGGCAGCTCGTGCCCACGCAGACCCGCACCTTCACCGCCTCCTTCGCCGACGACTCCACCAGGGAGACCTCGCCGTCGATCCGGCGACGGCTCGCGTGGTGGGTGTGCAGCAGCCGGTGCGCCGTCGGACTCCCCGGACGCTCGAGCAGCCGGGCGTAGCAGGCCTGCACGTAGGGATTCTCCTGGGGAGCGTGCAGCTCGAGCATGCGATCGGAATCGCGCAGCCCGCCGACGCGCGCGCGCCGCTGCTCGACATCCATCGCCGCCGGATTCCCTGCGCCCGACACGCAGCCGCCCGGACACGCCATCACCTCCACCAGGTCGAGGTCGCACTCCCCGCGCTGGACCGCGTCCGCGATCTCGGCCGCCTTGGCAAGCCCGTGCACCACGCCGATACGCAGGGTCTGGTCGCCCAGGGTGATCGTGGCGCGACGCACCGGATCGTCGCCGCGCAGGGCGCGCGTGTCGACCGATTCGGGACGGCAGGTTCCGATCCGATCCGCGGCGCACCGGACGACGGCTTCGGCCACTCCGCCGGAGGCGCCGAAGATCACGCCTGCGCCCGTCTTGAAAGCGAACGGCATGTCGAGAGGTTGCGGCTCCAGACGCGCGAAGCGCAGCCCCGACTCCTCCACCATGCGCCCCAGCTCGAGCGTCGTCAGCACATGGTCGATGTCGCGTCCGGCCTCGGTGGCCAGACGCTCCCTACGGGCCTCGGCCTTCTTGGCGGTGCAGGGCATGATGGACACGATCACGAGCTGGTCAGGGTCAATGCCGACGGCTTCCGGCAGCTGCTTTCGCGTCATGGCTCCTAGCATCTGCTGGGGGGACTTGCACGTGGACAGGTGGTCGAGCAGGTCGGGATGATACTGCTCGGCGAACTGCACCCACGCCGGACAACACGAGGTGAACAGCGGTCCAGGACGTCCCGCCGCCTTCCTCGCCACGAACTCCTCCGTCTCCTCCACCGCAGTCAAGTCCGCTGCAAACGAGGTGTCGAACACCTTCCTGAACCCCATCTGCTTCAACGCCGCCACCGTCTGCCCGATGGTGACCGACCCGGCGGGGAATCCGAACAGCTCCCCGATCGCCACTCGCACCGCCGGCGCAATCTGCGCCACCACGTACTTGCGCGGATCGGTCAGCGCTCGCCACACCTCTTCCGTCTCCGAACGCGGCATGATCGCCCCCGTCGGACACACCCGCGCGCACTGTCCGCACCCCACGCACTCCACCTGCGCCAGGTCCTTGCCGAAGGCCGGCGAGACGGTCACCGACGCGCCGCGTTTGACGAAGTCGATGGCCCCGATTCCCTGCACTTCGGAGCAGATTCGCACGCAATCGCCGCACAGCACGCACTTGCCCGGGTCCCGCACGAGGCAGAGCGAGGACTCGTCGATCGGACACGGCTTGGAGACGCTCTTGAACCGCACGCGCCGCACCCCGAGCTTGTGCGCCAGCTTCTGGAGCTGGCAGTCCGGCCCCTTCGCGCACGTGGTGCACTGGCCCTCATGGTTCGCCAGCAGCAGCTCGATCGAGATGCGCCGGATGTCCCTGACCTCCTCGGTGTTGGTCCGGATCCGCAACCCGGCCTCCGGCGGCGTCGAGCATGCGCTGCAGATGCCCCGTCCCTCGATATCCACGATGCACAGCCGGCATGCCCCGTACACGCTCAGCTCCGAATGATAGCAGAACGTGGGAAGCTCGATGTTCGCCTTGCGAATCAGCTCGAGCAGGTTCCGCTCGCCGTCGATCGCGATCTCCCGCCCGTCCACCGTCAACGTTGCCGCCTGGTTCATTGTCCGACTCCCACAACCGCACCGAGCTTGCAAGCTTTCGCGCACGCACCGCATCGTGTGCAAAGCGCAGCGTCAATCACGTGGACCTCCTTGCGCTCTCCACGGATCGCCCCCACCGGACACCCCTTCTTGCAGAGTCCGCAGCCCTTGCACTTGCTGGCAAGGATCTCCGGCGGACGCAGCGCCTTGCAGCGCCCTGCCGGACAACGCTTGTGCAACACGTGCTCCTCGTACTCGCTCCGGAAGTGCCGCAACGTCGACAGCACCGGATTCGGCGCCGTCTTGCCCAGCCCGCACAACGACCCCTTCTGCACCGCCTTCGCAAGCGTCTCCAGCAGCGTCAGCGTGCCCGCATCCGCTCGCCCTTCGATGATGTCGTCCAGCAACGACAGCATCTGCCGCGTCCCCTCCCTGCACAGCACGCACTTGCCACACGACTCGTTCTGCGTGAACTGCATGAAGAAGCGCGCAATCGACACCATGCACGTCTGCTGGTTCATCACCACCAGCCCGCCGGACCCCACCATCGCCCCGACCCCCTTGAGCGAGTCGAAGTCCAACGGCAGGTCGAGACACTCGGGGGTGAGACAGCCTCCCGACGGCCCCCCGATCTGCACCGCCTTGAACCCCGCAGGATCCGGCCGCCCCTCGTCGTCGGTCACGCCACCCCCCACGTCGTACACGATGTGACGCAGCGTGGTCCCGAAGGGAACCTCGATGAGCCCCGTGTGCGCCACGTGCCCCGTCAACGCGAAGGTCTTGGTCCCCGGCGAGGTCGGGGTCCCCATCGTGCGGAAGTCCTCGGCGCCCATCCGCAGAATCAACGGAACCGTCGCGAGGGTCTCGACGTTGTTGATCACCGTGGGCTTGCCCCACAGCCCCCGCTGCGCGGGGAAGGGCGGCTTGGGCGACGGCATTCCGCGCTTGCCCTCGATGGAGGCGATGAGCGCGGTCTCCTCGCCGCAGACGAACGCGCCCGCGCCTTCCATGACGTTGACCCGAAACCCCGCGCCGGAGCCGAACACGTCGGCACCGAGAATCCCGGCCTTCTCCGCGTCCTGCACCGCCTTGCGCACGCGACGCACCGCCAACGGATACTCCATTCGCACGTAGACCCACCCCTCTTCCGCCCGAATCGCCCGGGCAGCGATCATCATCCCCTCGATCACCGCGTGGGGATTGCCCTCCATCACACTCCGATCCATGAACGCACCGGGGTCCCCCTCGTCGCCATTGCAGATCACGAACTTCTCCGCCCCCGGCTGCTGGCGCGCCAGATCCCACTTGCGCCCCGTCGGAAACCCGCCACCACCCCGACCCCTCAGCCCCGCCCGGCTCACCCAATCGCAGACGTCCTTGGCGCTCATCTCGCGATAAGCGCGACGCGCCGCCTCGTATCCGCCCCGGGCCACGTACTCGCCCAGATCCTCGGGATCGATCAGCCCGCAGTCCGCCAGGACGAACCGGTGCTGGCGCGAATAGAAGGGTATCTCCTTGTGGGTGCAACACCCCCGGCCCGTCTCCGAATCGGCGTACACGAGCCGGTCCACCACCTCCCCCGCGAGCAGCGTGCGCTCCACGATCTCCGCCACATCCCCGCGCTTCACATGGGTGTAGAGGATCCCGGCGGGCAGCACCGTCACCAGCGGACCCATCTGGCAGAATCCCTGGCAGCCGCTGTGGGACACCAGCGTGCCCCCGGGCCCCTCGGATTCCTCCTCCCAATCCACGCTCACCCGCGCCCCGAGCCCACGACGCTCCAGCTCCTGCACGAAGGCCGCGTGCACGTCGAGCGCTCCGTTGGCCACGCAGCCCGTGCCCGCACAGATGACCACGCGGTGCGCGTGGGCGCGCGAAGCCCTCTCCCATCGCTCGGAAATCGCGGCGAGGTCCGGCCCCGACTCCACGGGAATCAACGCGTTCATGCGGCCTCCTTCCGGAGAATCTCCTCGATGATCGCCACCGCCGACTCCGGCGTGACCTGCCCGTGAACCTGATCGTTGACCAGCATCACCGGCGCAAGCCCGCACGCCCCCAGACACGACACCGTCTCCACCGTGAACAGGAAGTCCCGCGTCGTGGGACGAGCGTCGCTCACCCCGAGGCGACGCTGCACCGCCTCCAGAATCGGAATCGAACGCTTCACGTGACAGGCCGTCCCGTTGCACAAACGCACCACGTACTTGCCCTTGGGAAGCAGCGCGAAGTGCGAGTAGAAGGTCGCCACCCCGTAGACCCGCGCCGGGGGTACCCGCAGCGAGGTCGCAACGAAAGACATCACCTCCGGCGGGAGATACCGGTACTCGTCCTGCACCGCCTGCAGAATCGGAATGAGCCGCGAGGGGTCCCGATGGTATCGATCGAGGATCTCGCAGACCTTGGTGAAGGAGCGCGTGGACGATGACATCGACGCAACAGGATTCAGGTCATTCATGGCGCATCTCCGCCGCCCCGGACGCGTCCGCGGGGGCGTTGCTCTTTCTGTGGTCCGCTCTCTTGGAAAGCACCGCGAGGGACGAGGCCAGGTTCTCGTTCTGCACCACCACCTGCTCCGGGACGCGGAGCGTCGTGGCGGTGAAGTTCCAGAGGGCGTCGATTCCGCCCTCGATCATCTTGTCCGCAACGTCCTGCGCGGCCTCCGGCGGCACGCAGAGGATTCCGACGTGCACGCGCATGCGCTGGGCGAGGCCCGCGAGACGATCGACGTGGAGCACCGACCTGCCGTGGACGGTGGTGTCCACGAGCCGGGGGTCGATGTCGAATCCGGCGATGATCTCGAGTCCCTGGTCGGCCAGGGGCTGGTGGCCGAGCAGGGCCATACCGAGGCATCCGACGCCGGCGAGGAACGCGCCGCTCCGGTCGTCCCAGCCGAGGAACGACTCGATGGCAGGGGCGAGCTCTGCGATCTCGTAGCCCGACTGGCAGCCGGAGACTCCGGTCACGGCGAGGTCCTTGCGGACCAGGGAGGCCTCGAGGCGCAGGTCCTGGCCGATGCGCGCGCTGGAGACGATGGGGCGACCCTGGCTTTGGAGGCGCTTGAGGTAGGTGTGGTAGGCGCTCAGGCGGCGCAGGGTCTGCTCGGAGAGATCGTAAAACCCGCGTTGCTCGTAGAGATCGGCCAGGCCGCCCGCCTGCTGCAGCGCGGCCTCGAAGGGGCGCGGATCGATCGTGAACAGCTGCGCGCCGACCTCGACATCGGTGCCCTGCTGGAAGTCGATCGACTGCACCACGCCCTGCACCTGCGCGCGCACGTCGGTGTCCTGCGCGCCCTTGAGCTG
>JAKLDZ010000229.1 GCA_022703255.1 Myxococcota bacterium
TCGGCCGGCGCGCGGGCGGCGGAGCTCGGCGTTGCGGAGCGGTTGCCTCCCGGGTTCGAAGACTGGTTCGCGCGCTGTGTGATTCGGGAGCCGTTGCTGCGATACCGCGACGCGGGAGAGGCGCGACCGGCGCTGCTCGCGCTGCTCGGAGGGGAGGCGATCCCCGCGGCCGCACAGGGGGCGCACGATCCTTCGGGCCCAACGGCTGGTTCGGGTTCGGGTCCCCTGCCCCGTCCCCTGATCGCGATCACACCACCGGGCCCGGCGCCGCAGGTGGACATCGTGACTGCGCCGACGCAGCTCATGACGGGGCCGGCTGCGGAGCCCTCGAGGACGGGGCCCGCGGTAAGCGAGTCGCTGCCTCCGCCGGAAGTCGAGATACCGCGCCGCAAGATCGCGACGGCGTGGCTATTGGGAGGGCTTGCCGCGGTCGTGGTGGTGGCGGCGGCGGCGGGGCTCGCGTCGCGACGGGGGGGGACGGAGAAGGCGAAGCAAGCGCAGTGCGAGAAGGGCATGGCCCGGGCGTGCGCGGAGCTGGCGCACGAGCAGGAGAACCTGCGGACGGGGCGGGCGATGGAGCGGGCGCTGCAGCACTACGAGCGGGCGTGCGAGCTGGGGCACTGGCCGAGCTGCAGCCGACTCGGTGCGTTGCTGCAGACGGGAGAAGGGGTGACGCGAGACGACGCGCGTGCGGCGAAGGCGTACGACAAGGCGTGCACAGGGGGGGAGGCGAGCGCGTGTCGGACGCTGGCGACGATGCACCTGTCGGGAGAAGGGGTGGGGAAGTCGGCGTCGCAGGCCGCGGTGCTGCTCGTACGCGCGTGCGATTTGGGGCTGGCGGAGGGGTGCACGAAGGCCGGGGAGATGTTCCGCGACGGCGTCGGAGCGGTGCCGGACCCGGATCGCGCGCGGGAGCTGTTCGCGCGCGGGTGCTTCGGGCGCGACAAGCGCGCCTGCGACGAGCAGCGCCGGCTCGAGGCGAAGTAGCGCTACTTGTTGTCGTTGAACAGGTCGAGGCCGCGACCGCCGCCAGGCTGCTTGCCGCCGGCGGGAGGGGTCTTCGCGGTGGCGACGGGGCGGGTGCCGGCATCGCGTGCAGGGGTGGAGGCAGGAGGGGTGGCGGGCTTGGGGCCATCGGCGGAGGGCGCAGCCGTCGCCGCTGCCGTCGCAGTAGCGGGGAGGGGCGCGGCGGTTGCGACACTGGGTGTCGCGATTGGGGCGATCTCGCTAGGGACGGGCTGGGCGGAGGGGGATTCGACGACACCGGAGGCGGAAGCCTGGGTGGAGCCTTTGCCGAAGAGGACGACGGCGCCGACGGCGACACCGGCGAGCAGGACGCCGCCGATGGCGAGGCCGGCGAACAGGGCGGTCTTGCCCTTGGAGGAGGAGCCCGTGCTGGTGGACCAGTTGCCGGCGGTCATCCCGGGGCCCGTGGTGGCGTTGGCCGGCGGTGCGGACGAAGGCGGCAGGGCGGTATTGGAGATGTTGACGCCGGCGACGGACAGGACCCTGCAGACGCGCTCGGCGGAAGCGCGGGCGTGTCTGGGGGCGAAGTCGGCGAGTGCGACGGCGAGCTCGGCGACGCTCTGGAAGCGGTCTTCGCGTCGCTTGGCGAGGCATCTGAAGGCGACCTGCTCGAGGGCTTCGGGGACGTCGGGACGCACGGCGCGGATGGACGGGGGGTCGTTCTGCAGGATCATGGCGCAGACTTGGGGGAGGGTGTCTGCGAGGAAGGGCTGGGTGTTGGTGAGCAGCTCGTAGAGGATGGCGCCGAGGGACCAGATGTCGGAACGCGCATCGACATCCTTGGAGGAGGCCATCTGCTCGGGGGACATGTAGAGCGGCGAGCCCATGACCGTGGAGGTCTTGGTCATCTGCAGCCCGGAGTTGGGGCCGGTGATCTTCGAGATGCCGAAGTCGAGCACCTTCACGCAGGGCGTGCCGTCGGAGCGCTGCGTGAGGAACAGGTTCGCGGGCTTGAGATCCCGGTGGACGATCCCCAGGACGTGCGCGTCGGCGATGGCTTCGCAGGCTTGCAGGAGGTACTCCGCGGCTTCGGGCACGGTGAGCGGGCCGCCGCGGCTCTGCAGGAGCGCGGACAGGTCGCCGCCCTTGAGGTACTCCATGACCATGTACGGGATGCCGCCGTCCATGGTGCCGACGTCCATGACGCGGACGACGTGCTCGCTCTTGATCTTGATGGACGCGCGGGCCTCGCGGCTGAAGCGCTCGACGGCCTCGGCGTTTTCGAGGACTTCGGGGAGGAGGAACTTGATGGCGACGACTTCGTCGAGCTGGATGTGTCGTGCGGCGACGACGACGCCCATCCCGCCTTGTCCGAGGATGCGATCGACCCGGTACTTTCCGGCGAGGATCTGGCCTTCTTCGACGGGCACGGTACTGCTCATGGTGCGATGAGTGTAGCCGTGTGGCGTTCGGACGTGCAAGTCGGCGGGGGATGAATCGGAGGACGATCAGTTGTCGGCGCCGGAGATCCGGGCCCACTCGTCCTTGAGGGAGACGGTGCGGTTGAAGACGAGGGCGCCTGGTCGGGAGTCCCGCCGATCCGCGCAGAAGTAGCCCAACCGCTCGAACTGCCAGCGAGATTCCGGAGCGGCGGAAGACGCGGCGGGCTCGAGCTTGCAGGCTCGCAGGGTCTCGAGGGAGGCGGGATTCAGGAAGGAAGTGAATTCCTTTCCATCGCGATCCGAAGGATCGGGGTCGGTGAAGAGGCGGTCGTAGACGCGCACCTCGGCCTCGACTGCGTGACGCGCGGAGACCCAGTGGATGGTGACCTTGACCTTGCGGCCGTCGGGAGCGGCGCCGCTGCGGGTGGCGGGGTCGTAGGAGCAACGGAGCTCAGTGATCTCGCCGGTGGCGGGGTCCTTGACGACACCGGTGCACTTGATGAAGTAGCCGCCGCGCAGGCGCACCTCGCGCCCCGGTGCGAGGCGGAAGAACTTCTTGGGAGGATCCTCCTTGAAGTCGTCGCGCTCGATGAACAGCTCCCGCGAGAAGGGGATCTTCCTGGTCCCCATCTCGGGGTGATCGGGGTGGAAGGGGAGCTCGAGCTCCTCGGTCTGGTCCTCGGGGTAGTTCTCGATCACGACGCGCAGGGGGCGCAGGACGGCCATCACGCGAGGAGCGGAGGCGTTGAGGTCCTCGCGCACGCAGTGCTCGAGCAGGGCGACGTCGACGATGGACTCGCGCTTGGCGACGCCGATGCGGTCGGCGAAGGCGCGGAGGGATTGGGCGGTGAAGCCGCGACGTCGCAACCCGGAGATGGTGGGCATGCGGGGGTCGTCCCAACCGCTGACGAGGCGGTCCTGCACGAGGCGGAGCAGCTTGCGCTTGCTCATGACGGTGTAGGTGAGGTTGAGGCGAGCGAACTCGATCTGCTGGGGGTGGCTTGGGGCGGGCAGGTTGTCGAGGAACCAGTCGTACAGGGGTCGGTGGTTCTCGAACTCGAGGGTGCAGATGGAGTGGGTGATCTGCTCGATGGAATCCGACTGGCCGTGGGCCCAGTCGTACATGGGGTAGATGCACCAGGCGTCGCCGGTTCGATGGTGATGAGCGCGACGAATGCGGTACATGATCGGGTCGCGCAGGTTCAGGTTCGGCGAGGTCATGTCGACGCGCGCGCGAAGGACCATGGCGCCGTCGGGGAGCTCGCCCGCGCGCATCTTGCGGAAGAGCGCGAGGCTCTCTTCGGCGGGACGGTCGCGGTAGGGGCTGGGCTTGCCGGGCTCGGTCAGGGTGCCGCGCATCTCGCGGATCTGGTCGGGATCGGACTCGTCGACATAGGCCTTGCCGGCCCGGATCAAGTGCTCGGCCCAGTCGTAGAGCTGACCGAAGTAGTCCGAGGCGTACAGCTCCTTGGACCATTCGAAGCCCAGCCAGCGGATGTCCTCCTTGATGGAGTCGACGTACTCGACGTCTTCCTTGGTGGGGTTGGTGTCGTCGAAGCGCAGGTTGCAGGTGCCGCCGAACTCTCGAGCGATACCGAAGTTGAGGCAGATCGACTTGGCGTGGCCGATGTGCAGGTATCCGTTGGGCTCGGGCGGGAAGCGCGTGGCGACGCGCTGGCCGTTCTTGCCGGAGGCGAGGTCGGCCTTGACGATCTCGCGGATGAAGTCGAGCGATTCCCCGGCAGCCGCAGGGCGACCGGAGGCTTCTTCGGGCGTAGGTTTGGAGCTGGTCATGGCGGATCGGAGGCTACGTGTAGCGCGGTCGAGGGCGACGCACCACAGCTACGTGACGGGGTTCAGACGGACTGCATTCCCGGAGGAGGCTGGGAGGGAGGGCGGTTGGATGCGCGCAGCGGGGGCGGGGGCTGCGAGGCTTTCGCGTCGCTGCGCCACAGCCCTCGCTCGCCCATCTCGAGCAGCGCCTCGGTGGTCTGGGGGACGTCGATCGACTGCTTGCCGTAGGTGACGGGTCCGGTCTCCGCAGTGGACAGCGTGCACACGGCGCCCTTGCGAGCGTTGCGCAGGTCGATGGTGAGGGCGGCGACGGTCCAGGTTGCGGGGTCGAGGACGCCGTTGATGATGGGGTGCAGATCTCCATCCGAGGTGCGCACGAACATGCTGCGCAGCTCGGCGAGCCCGAAGAACTCGCTGTCGAGCAGGGAGGCCTCGGCGTCGATGCGCGCCACGATCACGCTGATGTTGTCCTGGCCGCCGGCCTCGTTGGCCATGTCCACCAGGCGACGCGCCGCCTCACGCGGCGTCGTGCCCGCGAGCGTGTTCTTCAAGCGCTGCTCGTCGACCATGTTCGTGAGCCCGTCGCTGCACAGCAGGATCACGTCGCCAGCAGACAGCACGACGGGCTCGCGCACGGCGACCTGCACGGAGGGCTGCGTGCCGAGAGAGCGCGACACGATGTGGGAGAAGTTCTGCGGGAGGGAGCCTGCGACGGTAGGCCCCTTGAGGTCGGCGATCTCCTGGACGAAGGAGTGGTCACGGGTGAGCGGGAAGAGCATCGTGGCGCGGAGCAGGTACGCACGCGCGTCGCCTGCGTGGGCCACGTACAGCCTTCCGCCCGAGATCAGGGCAGCAACGATCGTGGAGCCCATCGTGCGAGCAACCCGCGTCGACTCCTCGTGGACCTTCTCGTTCGCTTCGGTCAGGCCGCGCTCGAGCAGACGCTTGGGGTCGGTCGTCTCCTCGGTGGCGACACGCTGCAGGACATCGAGCGCGAGAGCAGAGGCCTTCTCGCCGTACTCGTAGCCGCCCATGCCGTCGGCAACGGCGAGCAGATAGCCCAAGGGCACGCCGCACTCGAGCAGCGAGTCCTCGTTCTTCTGGCGCTGGCGGCCGACGTCGGTGTGGATGCCGACGAACACCTGAAACCGCGGGGGTGTCGGGGTCTGATCACTGGTCATGTGCGCTCCCACCTCCGGACCGAGATCTCCTTCGTACACCCATCCGAGCCCGCCATCATCACTCATCGTGCGAGCAGGGCCCGAGGGCGAGTCACGAGCCTCGGAGTCACGGGACAGGGGGGGAGGACGAGGATGGCGCAGGGCGGCCTGGAGGGAGACGGCTCGACCGATCTGTCAGCGGCGCAGGAAGTCCGCGGACGCGTCCATGCCGTCGCTCTCCGCGGCTTCCACGCTGCCCCCGCGCTCGATCGGCCCCGCCTCGGCATTGCGAAGCAGCTCCGCCAGCTCGATCAGACGTCGCTCGACTCGCCCGAAGACGCTGCCGGCAGCGAATCTCCCGGCCGCGTCGCGGACGCCCGCGGGCAGGCCGATGAGCACCTCGATCCCCTCGGAGACCGTGGAGATGCCGTAGAGGTGGAAGCGGCCATCGGCGATGGCCTTGGCGACATCGGTGCGGAGCACGAGGTGGCGGAGGTTGGCCCTGGGGAGGCAGACGCCCTGGGTGCCGGTGAGGCCGCGGGCCTTGACGAGGTCGAAGAAGCCCTCGATTTTGGCGCAGACGCCGCCGATGGCCTGGATCTCGCCGAGCTGGTTGACGGAGCCGGTGACGGCGATGCCCTGATCGATGCCGACGTCGGCGAGAGCGGACAGGATCGCGAACAGCTCGGCGCCGCTGGCGCTGTCGCCGTCGATCTCGCCGTAGCTCTGCTCGAACGCGATCTGCACGCGCAGGCTCAAGGGGCGTTCCTGGCCGAACATGTGCGAGAGGAAGCCGCGGACGATGGCGAGCCCTTTGGTGTGCAGGGAGCCTCCGAGCTGGGCCTCGCGCTCGACGTCGATGACGCCCTCGCGGCCGAGGGAGACGACGGCGGTGATGCGCATGGCCTGACCGAACTCGACGTCGCGAGCGGAGAAGACGCTGATGCCGTTGACGACACCGACGCGGGTTCCGCCGGTTTCCACGAGGAGGTCGCCGCGCACGGCCATCTCGCGCATTTCGCGTTCGATGCCTGCGGAGCGCTCGCGGCGGTCATACCAGGCCGTCTCGACGTCGTCGGCAGTCACGAGGGATTCCTGGTCACCGCGAGCTCGAGCGAGCATGGCAGCGAAGCACGCGGTCTCCTCGAGCGGAGCCGGAGTGATCGCGATGAGGTCTTTGTCGGCGGCGAGGCGGGTCGCGAAGTCGAGCAAGCGAGCGCGCGCCTCGCGGTCGAAACAGCAGCCGTGGGACCGGACCGTCGGCAGCGACATCAGATATCCGTCGAGGGAACGCAGGATCTGCTCGTCGCGACGCACCCTCCACTCCACCTCCACCTTGACGCGGAAGAGCGCAGCGAAGTCGGAGTCGGCGTCGAGGAGCTGCTCGAAGAGCCCTGGGGATCCGACGAGCACGACGCGAGCGGCGAGGCCGACGGGTTGAGGGCGGAGCGTGGTGGTGTAGGTTCCGAGGGGGCCGAGGGGGTCTTCGACGGCGATCTGGCGGTCGCGCAGGACGCGCTTGAAGCGTTCCCAGATGATGGGGTCGGCGAGCAGATCGGCGGCGCGCAGGATGAGGTAGCCGCCCGACGCGCGGCACAAGCTGCCGGCGCGGATGCGGGTGAAGTCGGTCACGAGAGTGCCGAGGCGGACGCGTCGTTCGAGATGGCCGAAGAGGTTCGGGAAGGTGGGGTTGGTATCGTAGACCACGGGCGCGTGCTGCTCGCCGGCGTGGCTGACGAACACGTTGACGCGGAAGCGCCCCGTGCGTCGCGCGATCTCGGGATCGGAACCCTGCTCGTCGAGGTCGTCGTCGTCGAGCTGCCCCGGCTCGCGCGGCTCCGGCTCGACGAAGTCCGGCCAGTCGTGGACGAGCTGATGCTGCAGACGGCTCAGCCATTCGGCCACGGGCTCGATGGTGCCGAAGCGATCGCGGAGCTTCTTGAACTCCTGCTCGATGAGCTCCTCGGCTTCCTTCTGCTCCGCGTCGTCGCTGGCAGCGTTCACCTCTTCGGTGAGATCACGGATCCGCCTCGCTGCACCGTCCACAGCCGCCGTCAGCTTCGCCTCCGACTCCTGCAGGGACCTGCGCGTGGACTCGTCGAGCACCTCGAACTGCTCGGGGCTCACGGGTTTGCCGTGGAGGATGGGGAAGGTCTGCACGCCGCCCGGGACGGTCCTGACGCCGAAGCCGAGGCTCTTGGCGAGGGACTCGAGATCGGAGACGACCTGCTTGATTTTCGTGGTGAGCTCGCGCGCGAGGGCAGTCTGGGCCTCGCGGAGGGCCGGGGAAGCACCGAGCGCAGCGATGCGACGCTCGAGCTCGTCCATGACCTCGTCGACGGCCTCGGCGAAGCTCTTGCCGAGCCCGGCGGGAACGAGGAGCGCGCGCGGGGCTTCGGGGCGATCGAAGTCGTGGACGTAGAGGATGTCGGGAGCGGCGGGGAGGCGTGCGGCCTCGCGCTGAGCAGCGCACACGACATCGGGTTCGAACATCACCTCGGGCTCGCAAGCGACGAAGACGTGGAAGCCCGGGTTGCTGGGGGACAGTCCGGTGAGCAGCGCACGCGCGGCGCGCGGGGGCTGCATGGCAATTCGGTCGGACACCTCCGCAGGCTGATCCTGCAGGACCGACGCATCCGTGTGAACCGTTACTTCGCCCGGGGGGACTCTTCGACTCGCTCGCATGTAGGGTGGATCGGTAGCACGTCGGCGGGCCCGGTGGGGAGACGGAGCGCACGAAGGCGCAGGCATGCGCTCCGTCGCAGCAGGGGGCGAGCGGAACGGGCGGGCCGGGCAGCGCCGCGGGCGAGGTGCGGAGGGTGCGTGAGGGGGAGGGATGCGGGACGGGAGCTCAGAGCGCGGCGAGGGCCTTGTCGAGGGCGCCGATGAGATCCTCGGGGTCCTCGATGCCGACCGAGACGCGGACCAGACCGTCGGTGATGCCGCCCTTGAGGCGCTTGTCGCGGGGCACGCAAGCGTGGGTCATGGAGGCCGGGTGCTCGATGAGCGAATCGACGCAGCCGAGGGAGACGGCGAGGGTGAAGACCTTGATGGTGTTCATCAGCTTGCGGCCGGCCTCGACACCGCCGACGAGCTCGAAGCTGAGCATGCCGCCGAAGTCCTTCATCTGGCGTCGGGCGAGCTCGTGCTGGGGATGGCTCTCGAGGCCCGGGTAGGCGACGCTGGCGATCTGCTTGTGGGTCGAGAGGAACTTCGCGACCTGCATGGCGTTGGAGCAGTGCTTCTGCATGCGCACGGGCAGGGTCTTGAGGCCCATGTTGACGAGCCAGGCGTCGAAGGGGCTCGGGGAGCTGCCGACGTCCTTGATGATCTTGTAGAGCTCATCGCGGACCGAGTCGTGGATCGTGGTGACGAGGCCACCCACGACGGTGCCATGGCCGCAGATGTACTTGGTGGTGCTGTGGCAGACGAGGTCGGCGCCGAGCTCGAGGGGGCGCTGCAGGTAGGGAGTGGCGAAGGTGTTGTCGACGATGACCTTGATGTCGGGATTGACGGCCTTGACGATCTTGACGATCGCGGAGATGTCGGCGAGGAGCAGCGTGGGGTTCATCGGCGACTCGAAGAGAATGCACCGGGCCTTGGGGTTGGCCTGGATGGCAGCCTCGACGGCGCGGAGGTCGGCGACGTTGACCTCGACGGTGCGGACGCCGTACTTGGCGAGGATGTTGGAGCAGAAGTGCTCGGTGGCGCCGTAGACGCAGTCGCCGATGATGACGGTGTCGCCGGCGGAGCAGCAGGACATCAGGGCCGAGGAGATGGCGGCCATGCCGGAGGAGAAGGCGAGGGTGGAGATGCGCAGCTCGGGTTTCTTGAGCTTGAGCGTTCCGCCTTCGAGGGCGTTGATCTTGCCTTCGAGGACCTTGACCGTGGGATTGCC
>JAKLDZ010000023.1 GCA_022703255.1 Myxococcota bacterium
TCGCCGCGATTCCAGGGAACGGGAGGGTTTCCTCCACGGGGGGAGAGGGGCGGCGCGGGGGAGCTTGGTGGGTCATGGGGGAGGCTCTCGCTTGGCCGGGACGGGGCGACAGAGGATTGTACAGCGACGGCTCCCGGGCCGGGCAGCGGAGATGGTGTCAGAGCCCCAGCGCGGTGCGCAGGTGGTCCGGGCACAGGGCGCCAGGATCTCCCGTCTCTTCCCGACGCTTCCCGCACGCCTCGCACGCGGAGGCGCTCTCGAGGGCGTCTCCAATCCGCGAGCGCTCGATCTCGTCGCGCAGACGCTCCGTGGTGCTCTCCGGGCGGTGCCTTGCGGGATCCCACGACGGGGTGGCGCGCAGCGCACGAACGCCCTGCGCGATGACCTTCTTCTGCTGGCGTCGGCTCACGGGACGAGGCTACCACGATCGTGGCGCGCCGATGCCTCATGCCGCAGAGGCGGGGCGCTCCAGCAAGGAACGCGCGAGCTCGAGCAGCACCGTGGAGTCGACCGGCTTGTGCATGCCGCGCGGGCCGAGCGCCTCGAAGAACTCCCGCGCCGCCTCGTCCGTCGCAGCGCCGGTGAAGTAGATCGTGCGCGCCGCGAGCTCCGGCGCCGCCTTCGCAATTTCCTTGGCGAAACGCTGCCCACCGCCGTCGGGCATCATGATGTCGCACAGCACGACGTCGAAACCCCGGGGCGTGGATGCGAGCCGCTCGAGCGCTGACGTAACGCCGTCCACGGCGGTGACGTCGAACGACGGACCCAGCTGCCGGGAGAGCGCGTCGCGCACCTCCGCCTCGTCATCGACGAGCAGCAACGAGAGCTTTCGTTCCGCCGCAGCGTCTTTCTCCGCGGCACCGTCGGACGTCGGGGGGGGGCTCATGCCGAGGGTGACGCGCATGGTGGTGCCGCGCGAAGACGTGGAAGCCACGCTCAAGTCCCCGCGCTGCGACTTCATCAGGCCGCGCGAGACCGACAGCCCGAGGCCGGTGCCCTTGCCGAATGGCTTGGTCGTCACGAACGGCTCAAACACCCGGCTGCGTATCTCCTTGGGGATCCCGGGACCGTCGTCGGACACGTCGATGACCACCTGATCGCCCTTCGTCGCAGCCGCGACCTCCAGCCGCCCCGCCCCTGCCTCGACCGAGTGCAACGCGTTGACGACGAGGTTGAGCAGGACCTGCTCCAGCATGGTGGCATCGCCCCGCGCCCATACCCCGGGGTTCACATGGACCAGGATCTCGGCCTCGTTCGGGCACGCGACGCAGGCTGCGTCGATGGCCTTGCGGACGACGGGAAGGAGCTCGACGGGGCGAAGCTCTGCGGAGACGGGGCTGCGTGCGACACGGCCCGCGTCCACGAGCTGACGGACGATGCGCGAGACACGTCGGACGGCGTGGGCAGACTCCTCGAGGCAGGCCGCGGTGTCGGAGGGCGGTTTGCCCTCGGCGCTCATCCGCTGCTGAAGGTACTCGAGGTTGGCGAGCAGCACGGTTGCGGGGTTGTTGATTTCGTGGGCGACGCCGGCGGCGAGGCGACCGACGGCCGCGAGGCGTTCCGCGTGCTCGAGGGCAGCCTGGGCCGCCGTGAGCTGATTGGAGCGCCGCTCCACCTCGAGCTCCAGCTCCCGCGTGATCGTGTCGAGCGTGCGCGCCTGCTCGATGAAGCGTCCGATCTTCGAGCCACCCGCGGCGGTGACCGCGGCGATGAGGCCGAGGGACAGCAACGGTGGGGCCGCCACCCACCCGGAGATCACGAGCGTGTCGAAGGCCACGGCGAGCAGCAACGCCAGGAGTCCCGCGCAATGCGAGATGGCTTCGGCCTTGCCGTGAAGCGCATCGCGCAGGAACGAGATCAGGGCGGGGATCAGCGGGGCAGAGCAGAGCCCCAAGGCGAGGAGCGCGCGCGGCGTGGATTTCGTGACGGCGTAGGTGGTCTCGAGCCACTCGACATAGCGGTACTCGACGGTGTCGGCGACGAGGACACCCGGGGCGAAGGCCAGCAGGGCGACCGCGGCTCCCGCCGCCGCGAAGGCGAACTCGCGCGCCCGTGGCCGACGTGCTTCCCGTGAGGCCAGGTAGAACAGCCACCCAGGGCCGTGGAGCGCAAGGGCCGCGAGGCTGACCCGGGAGGCCCAGACCACCGTCTCCTCGGGCAGACGGAGCGTGGCCGCCGCATCGAACAGGGCGTGGAAGCCCGCGGTGATGGCGAGAAACGAGAGCCACCGGAGCTCCTGCCAACCGGGGGCACGCGCGACCCGCCAGCCGAACGCCGCAAGGGCGAAACCGAGCGTGGCGATGGCGATGGCGAGAGCTGCCGGGAGTGTCAACGGGATAACCTCGGAAGGCCCTTGCACAGGAGCCTCCAGTATCCTAGCGAATCTGGAGCGGGATCGTCACCCGAATCATTCTCGAGACAACGGGTCCGCCCCCGTGACTGGCCCGAAACAGCGGTCGCCCGTGCAAGCCGCTGGGCACGTTGTCCCGTGCCCCGGCGCGAAGAGCCCCGCGGGGCCAGCGTGCGGTCGCTTTCGCTTTGTCCGTGAATTGCCGAGGCATGCTGTCTACGATGGTAATCGACGAAAGCCGCCTCATGACGCGCTCCGAAGAACCGGGTTGGATCTCGCTCCTCGACGCCACGAAGATGGAGGAGCGCCTCTGCGCCCTGCGCATGGCCATCTGCGGCGCGGGCCTGCTCGCGTTGCTCATCGCCTCGGGCAGCAACGTCATCGCGGGGCGCACCGCCATGATCGGGTTCGGTCTGGTGGCGATCGATGCCGCTGCGACCGGTCTCGTCTGGGGCGTGGCGCGTCGCAAGCAGCTCAAGCCGCTCTGGTGGTACGCGCAGAACACGGTGGACGTGACCGTCGTCTCCGCGCTCCTCGTGGCGGTGCTCAGCGAGCCTGCGCCAAGCCCTTCGGTCGCCGCCGTGGCGGCTTCCGGATACCTCGTGCTGATCTTCGCCGCTTCGATCCGCATCCACGCGATGTCCTCGATCTATGCCACCGCGCTGTCGATGACTCAGCTCGTCGGGATCGCCGTGTGGGCCAACATGTCCGGCACTGCCGCCCGAGCCGCCGCCGTGCAGGAGATGGCGCGCGCTCCGATGGTGATCCTCTCGGTGATCTCCCTGGCGATGGTAGGGGGGCTGGCCGCGATGATGACTTGGCGAACGAGGCGTGCGCTGGCGGCGCTTCAGGAGGCGGATCGGCGTCAAGCTCGTGCGTTGCAGCTCGTGCGCGACGGTCTGGTCATGTGCGACGCGGAGCAACGGGTCGTGGAGGTGAACGCCTCGGCGGTGGATCTGTTGCACCTTCCCAGGACCAACCTCGTGGGCCTGCACGCCGCGGCGGCCATGCCGCCGGCCATCGCGGTGGCGCTGGACGAGGCCTGGGACGAGATCCTCGTGGGAGGGGCCTGGGTTCGTGACGATGTCCAGATCACGGCGTCCGACGGCGCGCGCGTCTGGCTCAGCGTCTGCGGCCAGCGGATCCTGTATCAGGACCAACCCGTGGTGCAGCTCGCCTTCCACGACGTCTCGGCGGAGCATGAGCTGCGCGACGGCTCCGCGCAGAACGACAAGTTCCAGGCGCTGCTCGCGCTGACGACCGGTGTGGCCCACGAGTTCAACAACGTCCTCGCCACCATCGAGGCGTCGTCGTTCATCCTCTCCGAAGCCGTCTCGAAGACCTCTGCCGAGTACACGGAAGTCGAAGCGATCCGTTCCGCCACCGCCCGCGCCACACGCTTCGTCTCCGAGCTGCTCGACATCGCGGACATGCGCGCTCCCGCTGCGCGAACCCTCGACCTCGCGGCGCTCATCCGCAAGGTCGCCCAGTCCCACGACGTCGAAGGAAACCCGGTGCACCTCGAGCTCCACGTGCCCGAGAAGCTGCCTGCCGTGCGCGGCGACGAAGGACAGCTCGAGCGGGCCCTGGACAACCTGATCTCCTACGGGTACCGCGCGATGCTCGATGGCGGCACGCTCACGGTCGAGGCGCGCGAGCGCACGATCGCTTCCGGCCATGCCAGGCTCGCTCCGGGACGCTACGTGGAGATCAGGACGCGCGACACCGGATTGGGCATGCCGTCCGAAGTCACGGCGCACGCGTTCGACGTCCTTTCGCAGCCCGACATCAGCACCGACGCAACCGGCGCGGTGCGACTCGCGACCGTGCGGGCCACGGTGGAGCGGCATGGCGGAACGATCCGAATCGAGTCTTCGGTGGGGCATGGAACGAGCTTCGAGGTCCTGATCCCCGCTTCTCCCGCGGCGGAGCCCGAGCGCGCGTCCGAGCCTTCGTCCGCAGCTCGCAAGACCGCCACGCGCAGGCTGCTGGTCGTGGACGACGAGCCCGCCAACCGGACTTCACTTGCGCGGCTGCTGTCGTTCCGAGGCTACGAGGTTCTGCTTGCCGAAGACGGGATGGCCGCGATTCGGCTGGTCGAAGACCAGGGTGACCGGATCGACCTGGTGCTCCTCGACCTGCTCATGCCCGAGATGAACGGCAAGGAAGTGCTCACCGCGCTGCGAGAGCGACGTCCCAATCTCAAGATCCTCCTCGTCACCGGCTACGCCGAGCAGGCGCTCGTGCAGGAGGCGCTCGACCTCGGCGCCGTGGGCGTCACCTACAAACCGTTCGACGTCCCGGCGTTGCTCGAGCAGGTCCAGCAGCTCACCCAGAACTGAGACCGTCCTCCGCCGCGTCCCACCACCGCCGCCACCCTTGCCTCGCGTCGCCCGCTCGCGTATGCACCCCGGGTCGCTGGAGTGCCCGCGAGGGCCTCGAGGGAAGCCGGTGTGAGACCGGCGCGGTGCCGCCGCTGTAACCGGGGACGCCTCGACCACGAAGCCACTGGCGCGAGCCGGGAAGGCGGTCGACGCGGATGATCCGGGAGCCAGAAGACCTGCCCCAGCGATCCCGTCGCCCTTGCCGTGCTCGTTGCCCGGTGCGGACTGCGGGAGGCCGATCCCCCCGGCGTGCGATGCTCACGCGTGGAGGCCCATGAAGACCGCACCGCATCCGTCTTCGCGACCCGAATCCCCCTGGCGCCAGGCCCTGATCGCCTCCGTGCTCGCCCTGTGCGCGGCGTGCTCCTCGGAGGCCGTGGACACGGATCCCGCTCCGACGTGCGGTCCTGGATTCGCCACGGCGGTCGTGTCTGCGACCTACGGCGCCAACGCCGGCTTTGGACAGACCTCGATGCCCAGCGTGGTCCTCGGGCCTCCGAAAGGGGCCGGCACGCTCGCGGGCTCCACCGACGTCGTGTCGCTCGGAGCCGGCGGAGAGATCGTGGTGAGCTTCTCCGGCAGCGGCATCGAGGACGGCCCCGGCGCCGACTTCATCGTCTTCGAGAACGCGTTCTTCGCAGGCGGCGATTCCGCGCTCCCGTTTGCGGAGCCCGGCGAGGTCAGCGTCAGCGACGACGGCATCGCGTGGCGGACCTTCCCATGCGACGCGGATGTGTCGCCGTTCGAGGGATGCGCCGGCACGCATCCGGTGCTCTCGAGCCTGGAAAACGGCGTCCCGGCGCTCGATCCAGCGCTCAGCGGCGGTGACGCCTTCGACCTCGCGCAGGTGGGGCTTGCCCGGGTGCGCTTCGTTCGCATCCGCGACGCGGGCAACGCCGCGGCTCCGCCCTCCGCGGGCTTCGACCTCGACGCGGTCGGCGTGATCCACGCCTCGTGTCCCTGAAAAGGTCGCGAGGATGGCGAAGCTCGATGCCCTCTCGGCTCACCTCGCCGCGCTCTCGGCGGCGTTCTCGTGGGCTTCCACTGCCCTCGCGCAGGAGCCGGCCGCCCCCATCGACGTCGTGGTCCAGGGGGAGCGGCACCGCCCTCCGGCACCCCCGCAGGACCGCTCCGTCGCAGGCTCGGTGGTGCGCGGCGCTCGACTGCGAGCCGCGGGATTGCAGGCCGCGGACGTCCTGCGCACCCAGCCTGGTCTGAGCGTGGTGGAGACGGGGGGGCAGGGAGCTCTGGCAACGGCGAGCATTCGCGGGGCGACCTCGGCGCAGACTCCCGTGTACCTCGCGGGGATCCGTCTCAACGACGACGTCGCCGGCACTGCGGACCTGTCCCTGGTGCCCCTGTGGCTCATCGATCGCGTGGAGATCTACCGGGGAAACGCGCCCATCGAGGCCGATCAGCTCGGCATCGGCGGCGCCATCTTCTTCGAGCCTCGCCGTCCGGGCAGGCCCGGTGCCGGCGCCGGAACCACGCTCGGGTCGTTCGGCACACGAAGCATCTGGGCCGACGCGAGCACCGGCGCTCCCCACGCCTCGGCGCTCGTCGGTGTCAGGATCGACAGCGCCCGCAACGACTACTCGTTCCTCGACGATCGCGGCACGCGGTTCGATCCGGGAGACGATCGGGTGCGCACGCGGACCAACTCCGACGTGCACTCCCTGGACTTCTGGACGATCGGCTCTGCGCGTCTGGGAGCGGGCTGGTCCGCGGACATGGTGGTCAACGCCGTGGGCAGGGAGCAGGGCGTCCCCGGGCTGCTGCTGCTGCCGACGCGTGCCGCGCGCGCCGATCTGCAGCGCAGCATCCTCGGTGGGCGCCTGCGCGCTCCGTGCGGCCGCGACGACCGTTGCCGGATCGAGGTCTCGTCGTCGGCGCTCGTGGCGCGCTCCACCCTGCACGACCCCGACCTCGAGCTCGCCCTGGGGGCTGCGCGCGTGGACAACACCGGCCAGCGCACCGAACACGGCGTCTCCGCGAGGATCGACCTGTCCGATGCGGTGACCGTCTCCCCGTCCGCGAGCGCTTCGTTCGAGGGGTTGCGCGTGACCGCGCTCGGAGCCAGCGGGCTCGATGCGACAAGGACACGATCGAGGCTCGCGTCGGGGATGGAGTGGCGAGCAGGGCAGCTCGCCACCTTCAGGGCCCTGGGGAGCGCGGAGTGCCACGGGACCTCGAGCGAAGGCTGGTCCTTCTGCGATCGCCTCGAACCCTCGGGTCGCATCGGCGTGCAGCTCGGAAGAGGTCGCGTCGTGGGGCTGGCGAACGCGAGCCGATACGCGCGCGTTCCCACGCTCGGTGAGCTCTACGGGACCTCGGGGCTGGTGCGAGGCAATCCGCAGCTCGTGCCGGAGGAGGGGCTCGGAGTGGACGCAGGCATCCGGGTCGCCGCAGGACGCTGGAGAGGTGTGCGCGGTGCATGGCTCGACCTCTTCGCCTTCGCTCGCTGGTCCGATCGGCTCGTCGCGTGGCGTCGATCCGGACTCGGCTACATCCGCCCCTACAACGTCGGCTCGGCTCGCGTGACGGGCCTCGAGGGGCTCGCAGCGATCGAGCCAGCAGCGTGGTTGCGCGCGGAGCTGGCGGCGACCGTGATGGACCCGCGGGACACCACCTCCGGAAGGATGCCAGCCAATGACCTGCTCCCCTTCCGCTCCAGGCTCGTGATCTCCCCGGCGCTCGAATGTCGGACCACGCGGTGGCGAAGCGCGGGGATCGCCCGTGCGAGCGCCCTCGCGCGATGGACCTGGCAATCCAGCCGTTATGCCGACGAAGCGGGGCTCGTGGTGATTCCCTCGCAAGGCTCCCTGGATCTCGAGTCCGAGGTGCGGCTCCTTTCGGAGCGCCTGGCGATTCGTGCGAGGCTCGCGAACCTCCTGGACCAGCGTCGCTTCGACGTGATCGGCTACGCTCTGCCGGGCCGGTCCCTGTACGCAACGATGGAGGCGAGATGGTAGCTCTCGGGCGGTTTCTCTCTGCGCTGGCGACCCTCCTCGTCGCCGCGTGCAACGTCCCGGAGCCCCCGGGATCGAGCGGAGGAGTCTCTCTGCAGAGCACCCCTTGCGGACGCGGTGTCGTGGTCGTGAGCAGCGGAAGCGACTACGCCTCGACCAACGTCTCCCTCGCCGACCTCGACGGTGTCGGCGTCTCGCCCTCCTTCCTGTCGAGCGGTGCGGTGCCAGCGGGAGCGAGCGCAGCGTTCTCCGGAGACGTCGTGGCTCCGCTGCAGACTCCCCCATCCGGCAACGTCGTGCTGATCGATCGTCAGAACGGCACCGTCTCCTGGGCGGACCCGGTCTCCGCGACGGTCCGCGCCCAGCTCTCGTTGCTGGACGGCCTGCCCGCCAATCCCCACGACTACGTCGAGGTCTCCGCCGACAAGGCCTACGTGTCCCGCTACGGCGCGGGCGACCTCGCCGTCGTCGACCTGCGGTCCTTCGAGTGGACCGCCTCCGTCCCTCTCCCCGCCGACACCGGATTGCGCCCCTCCCCGGACCGGATGCTCCTCGCAGGCGATCGCGCCATCGTCGCGCTGCAGCTCTTCGATGCCGCGTTCGTCAAGGCGGGCGACGGCCGGCTCGTCGGGATCGACACGGCATCGGATGCGATAGCGTGGACGGTGGAGCTGGCGGGACTGGCGAACTGCGGGGGACTCGCGATGGCCCCCGATTCCCAGCGCATCGCGGTGACCTGCACCGGTGTGTTCCCTGGCTCGACCTCCACGGATCCCGAGCAGATGAAGCGCAGTGCGGTGGTGTGGATGGACCTCTCCGACGGCGTTCCCAAGGAGCTGAGACGGTACGACGTCGCGTCGGCGTTGGGACGCCCGGTGGGGTGGACCGTGGGATTCGTCTCCAACGCGAGCGTCGTGGGGCGAGTGGTGGGGGATCTGGAATCGGGGAGCCGTGACGCGGCCTTCTCCCTCGACCTGGAGAGTGGCGAGGTGAAGGTCCTGGCCGAGTCCGCGGCGTACTCGCTGGGCGACGTGCGTTGCGCAGCGGCGTGCGGCAAGCCGTGTCTGATGGCCGACGCGGAGACGGGAGTGCTGCGTCGCTGGAGCACCGCAGCGGGAACGGCGCTGGTGGAGCTGGAGCCATCGCGCGTGGACACGACCGTGGGGCTGCCGCCTCGGAATCTCGGCGGGTTCTGAGGGCGCGCGCCAGAGAGCCATCGTCGAGGAGATGCGACGCGTCGTGTCGTACATGCCTTGCGCGCCAGCTCAGCGTCTCGGACGCCCCGGCGCCGGAGGTGAGGCGGTGCGGCCGTCTTCCGGCCAGGCGTGCTTGGGGTACTTCCTGCACAGCTCCTTGCGGACGCCGGGGTAGGTGCGCTCCCAGAATCCCGCGAGATCACGCGTGACCTGCACCGCGCGTTGATTCGGCGCCAACAGATGGAGGACGAGCGGCACCCTGCCGCGGGCGATGCTCGGACCGGTGGCGGAGCCGAAGAAGTCCTGCAGCCGCGACTCGACCCAGGGGTCCACTCCCGGCTCGTAGTGGATGCGCAAGGATCTTCCCCCCGGCAGCGCCACGCGCTCCGGTGCGCAAGACTCGATGGTCTGGCGTTCGGCAGCAGACCACAGGCCCTTCAAGGCGCCGAGGATGCCCGCTTGCCGAAGCTCGGCGAAGCTGGTGAGCCCCTCGCACGCCGCGCGCAGCGCCAGCCGTACTGCATCGGCCGCAGGGGTTGCGACGCCCGCCTCGGGAACGTGCGCGGCAACGACCCTCGCGCGCTCCAGCCAGCGCTCCGGCTCACCGTCGGGCGCGAGCGCATGGACGCCGAGGCTCTCGGCCTGCTGCGCCAGCATGGCCGAGGCTTCCGGAGAGGCGATCCCCACGGAGCGCGACTCCTCGAGCACGAGCGATCCGTACTCGAGTCTCTCGACGGTCTCGACGCGCTCGCGTTGGGGATTCCAGAGGGCGGAGGAGCTGCTGCGCACGACGTCGGGGAACAGGTCGAGCAGCCAGTCGGGGCGGATAGCGCTCGCGGTGCGCACGATTACGCGACGACCCCGCGACTCCCTGCGCTCCTCGGCATCCACCGCCACGAGGTACTCCGCATCGCGCACCGCGCTGGAGTCGTCGAGGGTCGCAGAACCTCCCGCGGCGAGCCCCAGCTCCCCTCCGCGGATCCGCTTCGCGACCCGATCCGGATAGCCGGCCAAGATGCTGAGCAGCAGCGCGCTCTCCGCGTCGCACGAGGAGGCGGCCTTCGGCCCGGAGGGACGTCCTCCGCGCGCCAGCTGCTTGCGCGAGCGCTCCACGGCGCGCGCCGCGCCCGCGTCGATTCCCGCCCAGCGCAGCCGATCGACGTCGAAGCGCGCGGCCTCCGCTTCGTGGAACAGCTCGAGAGCGTCGAGCAGATCCGACGACGATGCGGCGAGATCCCGCGGCGCGGCAGGGCCCGGCGGCCGGGATTGCATGCGACGCTCGAGGGACAGATCTCGCTCGCCGAGCAGCGCCGCCATCGTGCACGCGTCCTCGAACACGCCGCGTCGCGCCCCCTCCACGACCATCCTTCCGAGCCGCGGATGGATCGGGTAACGAAGCATCTCGCGCCCCGTCCCCGTGAGCCGACCCTCGACGTCGATCGCTCCCAGCGCGCGCAGGAGTGCCTCGGCCGACGCGAGGGCGGACGGTTCGGGGGCCTCGAACCAGGGGAAGGTCGACGGGTCGCGGACACCGCTCGAGCGCAGCACCAGGAGCGTGTCGGCCAGGTCCGAGCGCCGGATCTCGGGCAGCTCGTGCTCGGGGCGCGCCTCGAAGTCCCGTCGCGCGTACAGTCGAATGCAGCGCCCTGCGCGCAGCCGCCCGGCACGCCCGGCGCGCTGCGTGGCCGACGCCCGGCTGATCGGCGACACGCGGAGCGTGGGAAGCCCGGACCACGGCGCATGGCCTGCGACGCGAGCCAGGCCCGAGTCCACGACCGCGACCACACCCTCGACCGTGATCGAGGTCTCCGCGACGTTGGTGGAGAGCACGATTTTGCGACGGTCCGAGGGCGCGATCGCGCGGTCCTGCTCGGCCAGGGGCAGGTCGCCGTGGAGCATGGCCAGCTCCACTCCGGCCGCGTCCGCCAACGGGGCAACCAGCTCCCGCGCCTTGCGGATCTCCGCGGCTCCGGGCAGGAACACCAGCACGTCGCCGTCGAGCCCATCGCTCAGCAACGTTCGCACCGCCGAGGCGACCTTCGACTCGAGCCGGCGATCGTCCGGCTCGTCCGAGAAATCGATTCGGGTGCCGAATCTTCTCCCCTCGGACTTCACGATCGGACAATCGCCGAGGAATGCGGAGATGGGCTCGGGGTCGAGCGTGGCGGACATGACGACGATGCGCAGATCGGGACGCTCCCCCTGCTGGAGACGTCGCAGAAGCGCGAGCGCGAGATCGGTCTGCAGGTGACGCTCGTGGAACTCGTCGAGGATCGCGACCGAGACCCCGTCGAGCCGCGGGGAAGAGACCAGCCGCCGCGTGAGGATCCCTTCGGTCAGGAAGCGCACGCGCGTCCGCTCGGAGGAGACGTCCTCGAACCGGACCTGGTAGCCGATCGTCTCGCCCAGGCGTTCGCCCCGCTCCGTCGCCACGCGACGTGCGGCGAGCCGTGCGGCGATGCGGCGGGGCTCCAGCACCACGATGTCGCCCTGCTGCGCGAACCCCGCATCGAGCAGCGCAGCCGGAACGCGGGTCGTCTTGCCCGCGCCGGGAGGCGCTTCGAGCACCAGACACGGATGCTGCCGGAGGCTGTCGGCGATTGTCGGCAGGAGGGGGTCGATGGGGAGCGGGTCGCTGCCGGGCATCAGCCCTTCTTCGGCTGCTTGAGCCACTGGTCGAGCCAGCCGAGGACGGTGTCGTGCCACAGGATGCTGTTGGCCGGCTTCAGGACCCAGTGGTTCTCATCGGGGAACCACAGGAGCTTGGAAGGGATTCCCTTGCGCTGCAGCGCGGTGAACACCGACATGCCCTGGGTGTCCACCACGCGGTAGTCGAGAGCGCCGTGGACCACGAGCGTGGGGGTCTTCCAGTTCTTCACCAGCTCGATCGGGTTGTGCTTCTTGTATTCCTCGGGGTTCTCCCACGGCGTGCCGCCATGCTCCCACTCCGGGAACCAGAGCTCCTCGGTGTCGAAGTACGCCATGCGCTCGTCGAGATTGCCCGAGTGCGCGACCAGACACTTGAATCGATCGGTGTTGCCCGCGATCCAGTTGATCATGAACCCGCCGTACGACGCGCCCAGCGCACACGCGCGGTCCCCGTCGATCCACGGGTACTTTGCCACCGCCGCATCGAGCCCCTTCATCAGGTCCTCGTACGGCGCACCGCCCCAGTCGTGGTTGATCGCGTCCTGGAACGCCTGCCCGTACCCCGTCGATCCGTGGAAGTCGATCACCACCGCCGCGTAGCCCGCCCCCGCGTACGTCTGCGGGTTCCACCGGTAGTGCCAGTCGTTGGCCATCGAACCCTGCGGCCCGCCGTGCACCAGGAACGCCAGCGGGTACTTCTTCGTGGCGTCGAAGTCCACCGGCTTCACCACGTAGCCGTAGACCGTGTCGTCCTTCGCTCCCTTGAACGTGAACTGCTCGTAGCTGCCCAGCCGGATCTGCTCCATCCGCTCCCGGTTCAGCTCCGTCAGACGCTTCTCGCGCCCGCCGTCCGCCACCCAGAAATCCGCCGGCGAGCCCAGCGTCTCCCGCAGGAAGACCACACCTTGCCCCGTGTCCATCGGAGAGTCGTTGTGCCCTTCCTTTGCTACCGTCTGCACCTTTCCCGTGCGCAGATCCGCCGAGAAGATCGAGTGCTGCCCCAGGTCGTAACCCGCCAGCAGCACCTTGTCCCCCAGGCGGTTGAACGTCACCGTGTTCGGCGTCCGATCCCAGTCCTCCAGCAGGTACTTCTTCTCCCCCGAGCGAACGTCGTACACCGCGAGACGCTGCTTGTCCGCTTCGTAGCCCGGACGCTTCATCGACAGCCACACGAGCGTACGCCCGTCGGGCGAGAACACCGGCTGCTGATCGCGCGCGGCATTGTCCTGCGACAGATTCCGGGGCGGCGCCGAGCCGTCCGTCGGCACCAACCACACATCCTCGTTCGTCGACCACGCCGCCTGGCTCCCCATCGGCGCCTTGAACGTGAGCGCCAGCCACTTGCCGTCCGGCGAGAGCGAGAACTCCTCCACTCCCCCGAACGGACGCGTCGGACCGTCGGCCGCGATGCCACGCATCAGGTCAACGGGTTTGCCGCCGCGCGGCATTGCGAACAGGTGGTTGCGCTTGCCGTTGGACCACGTGTCCCAGTGTCGGAAGGGCAGCGAGTCGAACACCCTGCCGGTGGCCTTGCGCCCCGCGATTTCCTTGTCGCGCTTCGCCGTGCACTCGAGGTCCGCGCAGTCCACGAATACCTCGGCGCTGAAGACGAAGAGCTTGCCGTCCCGCGAAACGCGCAGGTTCTCCACGTCCACCGGCAGCTCCGACACGCTCTCCGCCTCGCCCCCGTCGATGTCGATCGTGTGAATCTGACTCGAGCCTCCTCGGCTCGACAAGAACACCACCGTGCGCTCTCCCGCCCACTGCGCGCCGTAGTCGGGCGCCGGGTGCGAGGTCAGCCGCCGCAGCCCCGTGCCGTTCGACTTGACCAGCCAAAGATCCCTGCGCCCCTTGTTCCCCTCCAGATCCGTCGTGCGCAACGTGAACACGATGTTGCGCCCGTCCGGCGAAATCGCCGGCTCCGACGCGCGATCGAGGGTCACCAGGTCGTGGACGTTGAGGGGATGGGTCTCGGCCGCGCGGATGGCCTTGGGCTCGGCACAGAAGACCGGGAACAGGGGAAGGGCCGCCAGGAAGTGGATCGTGCGCACGCTGGTTCTCCGAGCTGGAAATGGGGCGCGGATGCTACGACAGACCGCGAGGCGGGCCAACCCGCCTCCGCCGTCATCGGCTGCGCGCGCAGCGAACACCCGTTTCGCGACACGCAGCGTCAGACCACTCGCCGTGCGAACCACCCCTCTGGGCGACCGCTCTCGCGTGGTCGTGGGGCGCCCCGACGCTCCCGCGTGGGGCGGGCTGCCCGTCTTGAGTGGGGCACGCTTCTGCGGTAGGACCGGCGAGCAGCACCCAACTCACACGAGAGGTCGAATCATGGCTAGGAAAGTCCTGCTTGCGACGGAGAAGGCCTTTGCGAAGACCGCGCGCGACGAAGTGATCGCGATCCTGAAAGGGGCCGGATACGAGGTGCCGGTGCTCGAGAACTACAAGAACAAGAGCGACCTCATCGCGGCCGTCGCCGATGTCGACGCGATGATCATCCGCAGCGACGTGGTGGATGCCGAGGTGCTCGCCGCAGCCAAGAACCTCAAGCTCGTGGTGCGCGCCGGCGCCGGCTACGACAACATCGACTGCAAGGGCGCTCGCGAAAAGGGCGTCGACGCCATGAACACCCCCGGCCAGAACTCCAATGCCGTGGCCGAGCTCGCCATCGGCATGATGATCTACATGGCCAGAGGCAAGTTCGGCGGCAAGAGCGGCACCGAGCTCAAGGGCAAGCGCCTCGGCATCCACGCCATCGGCGCCGTCGGACGCGGCGTCGCTGCCATCGCCAAGGGCGGCTTCGGCATGACCGTCAAGGCCTTCGACGTGATCCCTCCGGATCAGATCCGGGCTGCGGGCGCAGAGCCGGTGGAGACCCTCGAGGATCTGTACAGCGGCTCGGACTACATTTCGCTGCACATCCCCGCCAACGCGCAGACCAAGAAGTCGATCGGCTTCCGCCTTCTGAACATGATGCCCAAGGGCGCATGTCTGATCAACACGGCGCGCAAGGAGGTCATCGACGACGCAGGGCTGCTCGAAGCCCTCGAGAAGCGTCCCGACCTCAAGTACGCCACCGACATCGAGCCCGAGGCTGCCACCCTCGCGGTCATCAAGGAGAAGTTCGCCGACCGCGTGTTCTGCACCCCCAAGAAGCTCGGCGCCCAGACCGAAGAGGCCAACGTCAACGCCGGCCTCGCCGCCGCCAGGCAGATCGTCGCCTACTTCGAGCAGGGCGTGAAGAAGTTCATCGTCAATCCCTGACCCCCCACCCCCTCCGTCCCCCCCCGTCACCCGCCCCCGCTAATCCCACGGATTCGACTTGTCGAGCGTCCGGATCCGGTCGCGCGCAGTCCCGGGCTCCGTGGGCTCCGTCTTCTTGGACGTCGCCGCCGGACGCGGCGCCTTCGGATGCCACGCCTGTCCCGCAATCGCCGGCTGTTGATGCGCAGTCCCCAGCGTCACCCCACCCGTCGGCGCCCCGGGCAGCAAAGGCTCCTCGCGTCCCGCTGCACTCGTCTCCCCGCGCGCCGACTGCAACGGTGGCGGAGCCGACCCCGTCGTGACCGACTGCGGCGCCGCGCTTCCCGACGACGCAGCCATCGACGAATCGTCGGACGGTGTGGAGCTTCCCCGTAACAGCGAGATCAGAATCAGCACCAGCACGCCGAGCGCGACACCGCCCAGGGCGAATGCGACTCCGAGCTTGCGTCGCCGTCGCCCTGCAGCGACCGCCAACTCGAAGTCATCGGGCATCGCCTCGGCGACGGCTTGCGAGGGGATCGGTTGCACTTCGGACGCGGTGAGCGTGAGCGGCGCTGCGGTGTCCGCGAGAGGATCGGGGAATCGACCGGAAGTGGACAGGGATTGCGACGCGGTGTCGGAGTCCTTCGGACGTCGATTGACCTTCGCGATGCGCTGCTCGACCCAAGCGGAAGCGGTGGCGCGTTCCTCGCGGAAGCGCGATGTGACGAAAGCCGCGATCTCCCGGGTACCGAGATTCGGTCCGATGTCCCGCAGCAGCGCCTCCAGCTCGTTGTGAAGCGCCAGCGCCGTCGGCGGCCTGTCGTCGGGACGCACCGACAACGCCTTCAAGCAGATCTCCTCGAGGCGTGGATGCACGTCGTCTGCATAGGCGCTCGGCGCAGGAACCTCCCCCCGCAGCAGGCGCAGCAACGCCCTTCCGGGAGCCTCCTCGCGCCACAACGGCTGCCCCGTCGCGATGAACCACAGCACCGACCCCACGGCGTAGACGTCCGCGCGCCGATCCACGCGGTTGCCCAGCAGGTGCTCCGGCGAGACGTACTCCACCTTCCCACGGGTCATCCCTTCGCCCGTCTCGGTGACCGTGATCGTCGCCTTCGCAATCCCGAAGTCCAGCACCTTCACTTCGCCGCCGTAGGTCACGAAGATGTTCTGCGGCGACACGTCGCGATGCACGAGCGCCAGCGGCTTGCCGTCGAAGTCCCGCAGCTCGTGCGCGTAGTGAAGCCCCTGCAGCGCTTCGGCCACGATCCGCAGCAGGATCGGTACGTCCTCCACCCGCCGCTCGCCCGTGCACTTGCGGAGGATCGACGACAACGGCTGCCCCTCCAGGTACTCCATCACGAGCATCGGCGCGCCGCCCGCCTCCGTCTCCTCGATCGTCTGCACCACGTTCGGGTGGCTCAGACGCCCCGCGATGCGTGCCTCGTCGCTGAACAGCTCGAACTGATCGTGCTCCTGCGATTGATCCAGGTCCTCGTCCTGCTCCTGATCCTGCCCCTGCTGCTTGCGCAGCTGCTTGAGCACGACCAGCTTCGAAAAGCCTCCCGGCCCCTCCGCCAGCGCGAGGTGGACATCCGCCATGCCCCCACGCCCGATCTGTCCGAGGACGCGATAGCGCAACCGGTTCGGCTTCGATCGTCTTGGCTTCGGCTCGATCATGGAGGACGGGTTCGGCGGCGCGGTTGCCCGGTATCTCTAGCACAGCACGACCGATTCGTGCCCCGGAACAACCCGCCTCGCGCTCCCGGCCTCGCGCCGACTTGCCCGGTCCTGCGCAACCCCTTACGCTCCGACTCCGCCCCTGCGCGAGGAGTGCCGAATGGCTGCAATCCACCTCTTGCCTACCGCGGCCGTCGCTGCCGGCATCCTGCTGTCCGCCTGCGGTTCGGACGACGCCGACGACGGTTGGGGGGAGCTCCCGGGGAGCGACGCCGGCCTCGAGGAAACCACCGCGGACGTCGCCGCTCAGGATGCTGCCGACAGCTCCGCGGACGCGACCGCGGACACGATCGAAAGCGGGGCCGAGGTCGGCACGGGGGATGCCTCGGATTCCTCGAATCCGGGAACGGACGGAAGTCTGGGCCCGTGCTCGGTCCTCGGCGTTCCCGGCGATTGTCTCGACACGGACCAGTGCGCTGCAACTCCCGATCACGCGAGCTCCGCCGGTTTCTGCTCCGGACCGTCGGAAGTCCAGTGCTGCACTCCCTGCGGCCTCGCCCTGTGCGATCCCTCCGTCGCCCAGTACCCCAATGACGGCAAGACCCTCGAAGCGCCAGGGCAGGGCGGCTGCCCCGCGGGCATGATCCCCGTCGCCTCCTTCTGCGTGGACCAGTACGAGGCCTCTCTCGTCGAGGTCGGCAGCGGCGCCTCGTGGTCTCCCTTCCTCAACCCCGGCAACTCCGCCGTGCGCGCCGTCAGCGTCGAGGGCGCCGTCCCCCAGGGCTACATCCACCAGGAGCAGGCCGCCGCGGCGTGCGCAAACTCGGGCAAGAGGTTGTGCACCGACGCCGAGTGGCTGCGCGCGTGTCAGGGGCCCGACGAACTCACGTGCCCCTATGGCGACACGCCTGTTCCCGGCGTGTGCAACGATCACCGCAGCGTGCACCCCGCGATCCAGTACTTCGGCACCGACGATGACTGGATCTGGTCGGAGATCGGCAACGCCTGCATCAACCAGCTACCGCAGTCCGTGGAGCCCGCGGGGGCGCGCCAGGGCTGCGTCACTGCCGAGAGCGCCTTCGACATGATGGGCAATCTGCACGAGTGGACCGCCGATCCGGCCGGCACGTTCCGGGGAGGCTTCTACGTCGACACGGTGCTCAACGGTGTCGGCTGCCTGTACGCGACCACGGCGCACAATACGCTGCACTGGGACTACTCGACTGGATTCCGCTGCTGCGCCGACTGAGCGAGCGCGGCCCGCCCCGGCCTCATCAGATACGTGTTGCTCGCCAGCCTGCCCACCGTCAGCGCAAATGCCGCCGACAGGATCCCCATCGCCCCCAGCGCATTGCCCGCCATCATCACCAGCGCCACGCTCCCCACCTCGATGGCCGTCGCCGCCGTCACCGGACCCGTCACCCGCGTGGTCACCAGCGTCGCTCGCTGCCAGCACATCCACACCGTGAGCGCTGGCATCAGCGCCAGAACCCGTGTCGGCCATACCGATATCCCCGCCAGAAACGGCGTCAGCCCCGACACGTGCTCGAACCACGCATGCGCCAGCGGCGTCCAGCCGATCAGCGCAAGCCCTCCGCTCGCCACCGCGGCGAGCACGTAGGCGAAGCGGCGCAACGGCTCCCGTCCCTCCGAATCCAGCGCAATGAACGTCTCCTGCCCCGCCAATCCGAACGTCCGAAACAGGAATACCAGCGAGTTGACCACCGGCAGCACCGCCAGCGACTCGATCGGCATCCTCCCTCGCGCTGCGAAGAACGTCACGATCGGCTGGATGCCCATGTTCAGCAGCGACGTCATGGCGAGCGGGTAGTAGAAGCGTGCGACTTCCCCCCAGCCCAACGCAGGACGCTCCGAATCGCGCAGGGAAGCGACCGCTTCGCGCGCCATCCACCGGCTGCCGATCGCCTCGGCCACCACCCCCGCGGACAGCGATGCCGCACCGATCGAGGCTCCCTCGAGCCGCGTCGCCAACGCCAGCACGACGCCCGTCAGCGCCATCGTGACCAGTCGGATGACCGTGCCGTATGCGACGAGTCGTGTCGTACCGGAGCGGATCAGGATTCCCTGGTACAGACGCCTGTACCCGATCGCTCCCGGCCACGGCAGCAGCAGCACGGTCGCTGTCCACGTGCGCGATGCGACCGCCTCCGGAAGGGCCAGCAACGACGCCAGCTCCGCGAACACGGGCGGAATCGCCACCAGCCCCATGAACAGCGTCACGAGCGCGTCGAGCGCGAAGGAGAAGTCGCGCAGCGTGCGATACGACCGACGATCCACCACCAGCGTGTTGGCGGCGCTCATCACCATGATGATGGGTGCCTCGACGAGCATGGCGATCGCGATGGCGACCCCGTAGGCGGCGAGGTTCTGCTTGGGCTCCGCCAGACGCGCCAGGATGGCGGCGAGGATCGGCCCTTCGGCCGCCATCATCAGCCAGGTGGCTTCGAGCGGGGTCCAGAACGCGAGGATGCGGCGGAAGGTCAGCGTGCGAGGCGGTGTAGCACGAACGGCCCCGGGTGCCCTTTCGTGAGGCGCCCCCCCAACGGGTCATCGCGAGGCTCACGAGCACGCTTCGACGGCAGACGAGGACCGAGAATTCGATCCGCCTCAGGGCTTGGCGAGCACCTGCAGCGGGCGGAACACCCGCGCGGCCCACGCCGCCTCGTTGTGCTCCGCTTGCGGCTCCCACCAGTGGAACAGATCCTGATCGTACACGTACCCAGCAGCCTCGAACGCGTCCCGCATCTGGATCGACTCGCAGTAGTTGTCCGCCGAGTCCATCGTGTCGTCCTCGATGCCGTCGCTATCGCTGTCCTCGCACCCGGTTCCCGGGGCCCCCCCGGAGTCCAGGTAGAACACCGCTGCCGGCTTCCCCAGCGTCGGCAACAGCTCGATGATCGTCGTGTTGTGCATGTCCGCGTCGATGCTCCCCCACCCGCAGGTCGACGACAGCCCCGCCACGCGCCCGAACACGTCGGGGTGCTTCATCCCGAAGTACAACGAGATCAATCCGCCGAGCGACGATCCCATCGTCCACGTGTTCGCTGGCCCGACCATCAGCCTGTAGCGCTTCGCCACGTCGGGCATGATCGTCTGGGTGATCAGCTCGTAGTAGGCGTCGGCCTTCCCACCCACCACCTGGTTGTCGTACCGATCCTCCACGTGCGTGTACTCATCCATCCGGTCCACGGTGTTGTGGATGCCGATCACCACGAAGGGCTGGATGGACGAGGCGGCGAGCTGCCCCTCGATCGCGGCATCGAGCTTCCAGCTCCCCCAGATCGCGCTCGGGTCGAACAGGTTCTGCCCGTCGTGCGCGTAGAGCACCGGGTACGAGGACGACGACGTCTCGTAGCCGGGGGGGAGGTAGACGGTGACGGGCCGGGACTTCAGCCCCGCGCCCTCGTACTCCGGCAGCCTCTCGAGGTGGCCGGCGTCCACTCCTCCGCTCACCAGCGAGTACTCGCCGTACTGATCGAAGCCGAACCGGCGCGCCAGCGGATCCGCGACCCACTGCGTGCCGTCCGTCACCTTGTACTTGAATCGCTTGGCCCCTGGCTCCACGTCGAGCGTCGCCCTCCAGGCGTCCCCCTCCACCTTCGTCATCGGCGCTGCGTCCGCCACGAACCCGTTGAAGTCCCCTGCCACGTGCGGCGTGCCGAACCCCCCAGGCGCGCGGAACAGGAACATCGCCTTGCCTCCGCAACGGATCGGGAAGCCCCCCGCCGCGAATACCGACGCCTGGAACGCGTCCACCAACGCCAGCCGCGCAGCCGCGTCCGCCGCCGCAACGAGCTGCGTCTCGAAGGTCGCAAGCCGATCGCAATCCGTGTCGGGTGACGAACCATCCGCGGCTCCGTCCTCCGACTCCGCGTCCGCTCCGGCCTCCAGTCCCCCTTCACCCGACGCCTCGGCCGCTGCATCCATCCCCGCATCGCCGGCTTCCATGCCCGGTGCGTCGGGCTCGTCCGTCGCGTCCGAAGACGCGTCGGGGTGGTCGTCCGGGTCGGGACCGAGGGGAGGGGAGGAGCAACCGGCCAGCGAGAGCGAGCCAAGGCAAGCGATCAGCAGGGCGCAACGGTGGTGCATGGTGGCGCATGGTAGCGGCGTGCGGAGCGCAAGGTAAGGGCCTGGCTCTGTCGCAGTCCCTGCGGGCGCGTGCACGAACAAGGTCCCGCGTGTTCGGCCCGGAGGGACCCTGCGATCGCGAAGGCGTGCTATCCTCCGCCGTCGATGGTTCGACCTGTCCTGCTTCTGTGCCTCTCCGCGTTCCTCGGATGTGCCACGCTCCCTTCGTCTCCGGTCAAGCCTCCCGACCTTCCGACGGACAAGCAGACCCGCTGCTCGGTCCTCAAGAGCCAGGCCAATCCCCTCATCGTTGAATGGCCCGGCGCCGACCGCGCCACCCTCGAGGCACGCGCTCGCAAGGCCGTCGTGCCCGTGCGCTACGTCGGCTGCGAGATGGAAATCCTCAAGCAGTGCGCGCTCCCCGGCCAGTACGCCTACACCGCCCTCAACAAGCAGCGCGAGAGCATCGTCGTGCGCGATGTCGACGAGCTGTACGCCAAGCTCCCCCTTGGCGCGGCGTCCCTCGAGGGCGCGCTCAAGTCCGCCGGCGAGCTCAATGTCGCCATGGTCATGGTCGGACGCTACGAGTGGAGCGGTACCCCTCGCTATGGCGACTTGCAGGGCCCCGATTGCTCCCAGGCTACGCACGTCGTCAGCGCGCTGATCGTCGGGGCCTTCGACTTCTTCGCAGGCACCGATTCGGAGAAGGGAGGCGGCGTCGGCGTCGCCGGTGCGGAGACAGGGATCCGCAGGCAATCCAAGCGCACCACGATCGACGAGGCGGGCGACGAGGCGGCGTGCGCGCGATCCACCACCAAGGACTCCGAACCCCCGAACGACTGCGGCGCCATGCTCCGCGTCGAGGTGATCCCGATCCCCGATGCGCCCACGTTCGCCGAAGAGAAGCGGGCCGAGGCCACGGCTGCGACGCCGTCACCCGTGTCGACCTCCGCACCTGCGACGCCGCCACCCGTGTCGACCTCCGCACCTGCGACGCCCGCGTCCCAGCGGCTGGTGTCGATGGGGGGCGTGTTGCGCGATTCCAAGACCGGGCTCTTGTGGGCCAAGGAGATCCGCACCGGGCTCTCCTATGACAAGGCCGAGGAGTACTGCTCGGATCTGAGACTGTCCGAAGCCCCGCTGCGGAATCGCGGAAACCTGCTCGCCCAGGAGCTCGCCGAGCCCAGGGGCAACGGCTGGAGGATCCCGTCGGCCAACGAGCTCATGTCCCTCAAGGGGCTCGATTCCAGCATGCGCGGCGCGTTCTGGACTTCGGACGAGAGCTCGGCTCGACGGACGAGCGTCGACGGCAACCTGCTCGCCCAGGTCTACTTTCCGCCGCGCACCACGATCGAGTTCCCTCTCGGCGTTGCCCACAAGGGCACGTCGCCTTACGACAAGCGCAACGTGCGTTGCGTCAAGTAGTCCGAGCCTCCTGTCACGCGCCGGACGAGCGCAGCGCTCACCGCTCGATCGCACGGGTTGGAAGGTGTGCGGCTCAGCGGACCAGACGCCCGTACTTGGCGAAGAGCATTTCGTAGACGCCGTAGCAGGCGAGGCCGAATGCCACGACTCCGATCATGAACGCCCCGAAAGGCTGCGCCACGATCGCCTGCAGGGTGCCCCCCACCCCGGCTCCCCGGTCCATGCCGCCGTCGATCGCTGCCTGCAGCAGGAACCCCCCCACGATCGGCAGCGCGATCCCCCGGGCCACGTAGCCGAGCCTCCCGGCCCGGATGATCCGACGTCGTCGCTGCCCGAGGATTGACCCGATGCGCAGGTCGCGAAGGAACCGCTCGCGCCATCCCTTCTGGATCTGGTGCACGCCGAAGGCCACGGCAGCGAAGCCGAGAACGATCAGCACCGCGCGTCCCGGCGCCGCCGACAGCAGCGCGCCGAACCAGTCGCGGGTTCCGGAGCCGGCGGAGACGGGACTGTAGGCGACCTGGAGCGCCAGCACGCCGACGGCGAAGTTGACCAGGCCGCTGGCGGCATAGGCCACGCGCGTGGCGATGCCCTTCGGCGTGTCGCCCCGTGCGCGCAGGTCCATGCCCGCCTCGAGGAGGCGCCAGAACGCGTGGACGAAGAGCGCGACGCCGGTGACGACGAGCAGCATGTGGCCGACCGGGTGGACGATGACGTGGCCCACGCCGTCGCGTGTCCCGCGTGCGGAGTCGCCACCTCCGAAGGCGAAGAGCAGCGCAATGGCGCCGATGAGGGAGTAGGCGACTCCCTTGACGGCGTATTCGAACTTGGCGGCTCGGACGAAGCCGGGGCTCTGCGACGGGTGTTCGATTCCGTACCGGATCGCGGCGAGGTCCATGCTTCCCTCCCGTGGAGAAGGGAAGCACCCCACGTGCCAGCAGGTGGGGTGGAGGCCGGGAGCGGTGGAGACGATCAGGGCGATCGGTCGCGACGGACGCGCTCGCGTACGCGAAGGCTCACGCGTCGATCAGGATCAGCTCCTCTTGCATCGCGCCGGTGACGTCGACCTTGCCCGACGGCGTGATGAAGACGTCGATCTCGGAGCGGACGGCCATCTCGCCGGGGAGGTAGATGCCCGGCTCGACGGAGAAGCAGATTCCTGCGACGAGGCGTCGCTCGTCCTTGGTCTCGAGGTTGTCGATGTTGACGCCGTTGCCGTGGACCTGCTCGCCGATGGAGTGGCCCGTGCGGTGGATGAAGTAGTCGCCGTAGCCGGCCTCACGAACCACGCTGCGACAGGCATCGTCGACCTCCCAGCCGAACACCGGCTCGTCGCGCGCGAAGCGGTCGCGGACGAACGCGAGGGCGGCATTGCGAGCATCGCGCACGGCGTGGAAGATCTCGACGTACTTGGGGGGCGGGTTCTTGCCGACGAAGCCGCACCAGGTGATGTCGTAGAAGATGGCGCCGGGCTTCTCGAGCTTGGCCCACAGGTCGATGAGGACGGTGTCCCCGTGGCGGATGGGCCGCGCGTTGTCGGGGGTGGGCTCGAAGTGCGGATCCGCCGGCTGCTCGTTGGTGCCCACGATCGGGAACTCCCCCATGCACGTGAGCCCCTCCTCCTGGTAGCGCCGAATGATGAAACGCTGCACGTCGTACATCGTCAGCGCGCGCCCCGCCCGCAGCTCGGTCCCGATGAGCTCGAAGGCCTCGTCCTTGATCCGCTGCACGCGGTGGCCCGCCTCCACGTGCGTCTGGTACTGGGTGTCGTCGAGCACGGCCTCGAACGTTTGAACGAGCCCGGCCGAGGAGACGACCTCGACCCCCGCGGTGCGGACGAGGTCGATGGTGCCGCCGTCGACGATGGAGACGTAGGGGATGTTCGCGGTGGGCGAGTACTGCATGGCCACGTTGCGGCAGCCGGAGAGGATGTGCTTGATCTGCTCGTGCAGCTCGCGCCAGGAGAGGTAGGTGATCTTGCGACCGGGCAGGGAGTCGAGCTTGGTGGACTCGACCTTGGAGACCAGGCGCACCGGCTCGCCCTTGGCGGGGATGAAGTAGAACCAGCGACGGCTGGTGAACTTGGTCGGGTCGAGTCCGAGCACGCGGCACGCGATCGCATCGCGGTTGTGGAAGTCGTACAGCAGCCACCCGTCGAAGCCAGCCGCTTGAATCTCCTTCTGGATGCGCGCGAGGTCGGGCATTTCTTCGGTCCTCCTGCACGCGGACTTCGCACGTGACCCCGGGGGCGTCAATCCGGCCTGGGGGCCGCTGCCGGCCTGCCGCTCCAGCCCGCCCTGGGACCCCTCCCTTCCTCGGTTCGCGCTCCCCGCAGCCTCGGCCGCCGCGCGTTGCCGTCGCACGCATGATCCCCGTTGCGGCCCGCGCTCGATGGCGTCAGGTTACCCTCGCTCGGGCTCCCCGCGTGGGAAGCGAACGCGGCGATCGAGCGTTCCGGCCCGAAGGAGAACAAGACCCATGAGCAAGTCCAAGGTTGCCATCGTTCGCACGTCGCCCGCGACGGTGCTCGACGACTACCACCGCCTGATGAACCTCGCGGGCTACCAGGACGTGGTGGCCAAAGACGCGGACACCGCGTTGAAGATCAACATCTCCTGGCACTTCTTCTTTCCTGGGGCGTCGACGACGCCCTGGCAGCTCGAGGGAGTGATTCGGGCGATGAAGAAGGACGGCTACAAGCCGGAGCTGATCCACGGGTGCCACAACCGCACGGTGGTGATCGACGCGCACCTTGGGGAGCGGGAGAACAAGCAGATCGACGTGGTGCAGGCGCACGGGCTGCGCAACGTGCATCTGTACGAAGGGGGCGAGGAGTGGATCGACGTCCGCGACGCGGTTGGCGATCTGACGAAGAAATTCCTGTGCCTGAACGACGTGTACCCGAAGGGGTTCTCGATCCCGAAGCGGTACATCGGCGAGAACATCATCCACCTGCCGACGGTCAAGACGCACATTTTCACGACGACGACGGGTGCGATGAAGAACGCGTTCGGGGCGTTGCTCAACGAGCATCGTCACTGGACGCACCCGGTGATCCACGAGACGCTGGTGGATCTGCTGATGATCCAGAAGAAGATCTTCCGCGGGGTGTTCGCGGTGATGGACGGCACCTTCGCGGGTGACGGCCCCGGGCCGCGGTGCATGATGCCGCACGTGAAGAACGTGCTGCTGGCGAGCGACGACCAGGTGGCCATCGACGCGGTAGCGGCGAAGCTGATGGGCTTCGACCCGATGCGGGATCTGAAGTTCGTGCGCCTGGCCCACGAGCAGGGGCTCGGCTGCGGCGACCCGCGCGACATCGAGATCGTCGGCGACGTCGACGCCGCCTCCCAGAACTGGAACTTCGAGGGGCCCTTCAAGAACATGACGTTCGCCTCGCGCAACCAGCACCGGATCTACTGGGGCCCCCTGAAGAAGCCCCTGGAGTGGTCCCTCAAGACCTGGCTCGCCCCCTGGTCGTACGTCGCATCCGTTTCGTATCACGACATGTTCTGGTACCCCGTCTACGGCAAGAAGCGCGTGCAGGATGCGCTCGAGAGCGAGTGGGGTCGGCTGTTCGCCAAC
>JAKLDZ010000230.1 GCA_022703255.1 Myxococcota bacterium
GGGGAGGTCCTCTCCGCGCGGCGGTGGCTTGACCGGGTAGCAGGGCCAGGGTTGGCTCATCGCACTGTCGTCCTTGTTTGCGGCCATACCGCGAAGATAGAGCGCAGCCTCGCAGTCGTCCAACGCGGCCGACCGCCGGCGTGCTCGCGAGGCTTTTGCACGCGCGGTGCCACGATCGGCCCAACGCATTTCCGCGCATTTGGCTCGCATTCCAGGTGGCGGCCGCCACCCCGATCGCGGCTCGAAAGCCGGTCCTCGAAGCGATTTCACCTACGTTTTGGCTGTATTCGGAATAAGTGGCGGGCCGCCAGGTCAAACTGGCGGCCGCCACCCGGATCGCGCTCGCCCCCCGCCCGTTCTCAGAAGTGGTAATCCCAAGTCTGAGGCACGTAGTCCCCGCAGCCCCACAGAATCATCGGCGAACCGTCCACCACCGGACTGTTCGCCCGGACCATCGCGCACTTGCCATCCTCGTTCTTGATGTGGCCGCGAACGAACCACATCTGCGCCCATGCGCCCTGGTCCGTGGGATTCTTGTCCGCGGGCACCACCCTGCACCCGTACCGCTGAACCGCCTGGCCGTCCTTCGCTTCTCCGTACTTCACATCGAGACAGTTGCCCGTCCTCGCCTTGATCTGACGTCCCGCGAGCGTGAAGTGCTGGCTTTTCGCGGAGCCGTTGCAGACTGCGAGCGAAAGACCGCTCGTGCCGCTGGCCTGCAGGCAGGAGAACGTCATTGGGCTGCCGGCTCGAAGCTGGTGGTGGTACGTGGTGACGCCGTTCTCCGTCCGCTCCACCCAGCCCAGGGTCCAGCGCTGAGCAGGCGACTGGTCGCAGGTCGCGACACGCACGCCGGCCCCAACCTTTATCTGACCCGCGACTTCGAGACAGAGGCCCCCCTCCCCCACGATGGCGACATCGTGAAGCCTCCAGATCTGGGCAGAATCGCCGTTGTAGGTCCAGTTCCAAATCGGCGTTCCGTCCTTCTCCGCGCCCCACTTCACGTCCATGTACTTGTGAGCGTCGGGGCCGAACTTGTAGGCCTCGAACGATCCGGTCTTGCGCCACGCCCACCGCTGGTTCGAGTTGCCCACGCAGCTCGACACCTGCAGCTCGGTGGGGACGGTCGGAGTGGTGAGGCCCGGATTGTCGATCTCGATGCAACGGTTCTGAGTCCCCACGATCGAGTTCAGCGGCTTCATCCCGTACAGGCGCTGAATACCCACGATGTCCCAGGGGCTCAGGGCGTCCTCAGGCAGCGTGGTGCCCGATTCATCCCTGCAGTAGTTCATGATCGACTCGGGATCGTACGGAGTCTCGATCTGCCCGTCGGTCATGGTCAGGCTCTGGTTGTGGACGCAACGGTACGGCTTCGCCGCGTCACCCGACGTCGCAGCGGTATCGCACATGAACTGCGCTCCAATGGTACACCTGCTGTTCACGCACCCTTGCCCCGCGGGGCACTGGGCGTCTTGAGTGCAGCTCGTGCTCGTAGGGGTCCGGCAGTCCGCGTCGGTCTTGCACGATCCCAGGAACGCTGCCTCCGCGCAACGCTCCGACTGCGGATGACTCTGCTCGTGAGCAAGTCCGAGCACGTGTCCCATCTCGTGGATTGCTGTGGCCTCGAGACGATACCGATTCGGTGTCAGCCTCAACAGGATCTGCGCGCTGCTGTCCTTCAGTCTGCTGCCCATCCCGTACTGGGCGTAGCTGACCCGGTCGTCCTCGCTGTTCGTCTCGAGAAACTCTATCGGGACCGTCTTCCAAGGAATCGTCGTGCCGCAGCTGCCGAAGCCAGTGAACCGGAGCGCGCTCACTCGGCCCCACGACTCGTTGATCGCAGTCCGCACCCTCTCCCGCTCGGCGCTGAGCCCGGGAGTCAGGAAGCAGACCGGGACTTCGTTGCCGTTCTCCGTGAAGAGCGTGACGTCACCGCGGGCAATGATTCCGTCCTCCGACTCCCCGGTCCCGGTGCCGTCTTCGTACGTCTCCAGGTCCCCGTCTCCCGCCTGCACAGCGCAGGCGCCGAGGCTCGACAAGAGGAGGGCGGAGAGGATGCGGCTCGTGGTCTTCATGTTTCGGATCCCTTCTGTGGGGTTGCAATCGCGTATCGACGAATGCTTCTTCCTCGAGCACGCGCTGTTCCATCACGAAGAGCGCTGCGTTTTCCCTGCTCCTCGCAACAGGAGCGCGCCTCGCTGTCCGGTCCGCCGGACAGAACGGATTGACCCGCTGTCCGCTGCGCCGTACATCCCATTCCCCGGAGGGGATTCGTCATGAGCCGCGCAGCGAGGGGAGTGCCTCGCGCGCCCTCCGACGGCTGCGCATCCGAGCAGCCGACCGCGCCCCTTGCTGCCGCTCGAATGACCGATATCATCGCCTCCCATGAAGACCGATCGGTTCATGGTTCGCCCCGGCAAGGACTTCAAGCTCCGCAAGCTCTCCTCCAGCGACACCGGCGGCGTGAAAAACGCCGACGAAGCTGCCGAGCGCCTCGAGAAGGGAGTCCGCAAGCTCGCCGATCTCCAGGACAAGCTCTACGCCCACGACAAGTACGGCATCCTGCTCATCTTCCAGGCCATGGACGCCGCCGGCAAGGACTCCACCATCAAGCACGTCATGTCCGGCGTGAACCCCCAGGGCTGCCAGGTCTTCTCCTTCAAAAACCCCTCGCCCGAAGAGCTCGACCACGACTTCATGTGGCGCAGCATGAAGTGCCTCCCCGAACGCGGACGCATCGGCATCTTCAATCGTTCGTACTACGAAGAAGTCCTCGTCGTCCGCGTCCACCCCGAGTTCCTCGGCAAGCAGAAGCTCCCTCCGCCCCCCAAGGGCGCCAAGGACATCTGGAAACGCCGGTTCGAAGACATCAACAACATCGAGCAGTACTTCGTCAACAACGGCATCATCCCCATCAAGTTCTTCCTCAACGTCTCCAAAGACGAGCAGCTCGCTCGCTTCCTCAAACGCCTCGACGACCCCCACAAGGTCTGGAAGTTCTCCGAGAACGACGTCCTCGAGCGCGCCCTCTGGGACAAGTACCAGGACGCCTACGAGGACATGCTCCGCAATACGAGCACCAGGCACGCCCCGTGGTACGTCATCCCCGCCGACCACAAGTGGTACATGCGCCTCGCCGTCTCCGAGATCATCAACCAACGCCTCGAAGAGCTCCGCCTCCAGTACCCCGACGTCGATGCACAGCGACGCGAGGAGCTCGAGCGCGTCCGCATCGAGCTTGGCGGCACCCCCCCCGCAGCCAAGGACGGCGACGGCAAGCGCAAGAAGGACAAGAAGAAGGGCAAGAACAAGTCAGAGCCCTCGTCCTTCGAAGCCCTTCCCGACGAAGACCTCCCCTTCTGAAGGGCGACTCCTTCCCGCGCGCTGCTCGGCTCGCCGCTCCGCCCTCACTCCCCGGGAAGCTTCACGTACTGCCCAGGCTTCACGCCGTGCCGACGCGCAAACCCCGCGTTCAGCTCGAGCACGTACGCCACCGGACACGCAACCGATCGCCCGTCGTCGTTGAGCGTCGGCGCGTTCTCCACGATCCCGGCAATGAACCCGTCGCGCGCGATGAACAGCATGTCCAACGGAATGCACGTGTTGTGCATCCAGAACGTCTGCACACGCGGCTCCTCGAACGCGAACAGCATCCCCACGTTCTCCGGCATGCTCCGTCGGTACATCAGCCCCCTCTCCCGCTGATGCGGCGACGTCGCCAGCTCCACCTCCACCGTGCTCCCGTCGGACCCCGCCAGGAACGTCACCTCCCCCCTCGGAAGCTTCACACCGCCGAACACCGGATCCGCTGGACACTGGGCCCCAGCCGGAGGCGGCACCTTCGTCGCCTCCGGCGCCATCGGCACCATGCACCGCTCCGGCTCCTTGCGCCCATCCGCCGCCGCCTTGTCCCCGGAGACATGCCCCGCTGAGCTCGCCACCCTCGGCGCCGAGACCACGATCGGCGACGGCTCCGGAGGCCGACGATCGCAACCGAAGACCATCACCGAGCAGACCAGCACCCAGCCGTGCACGCGTTCCATGCGCGTCTTCTACACACCTCCGGCCCCGTCCGAAAGTCGCCTCGGTGCGCCCTGCCACCCTGGCGCTTCACCCCTTCATGTCCTCCCCCCCGACGCCGTCTCGACATTCCTGCTACACTCCGCTTGTCATGCGTGGGGTCCTCCCTGTCGTCCTCGGCCTCGTGTGCCTCGCGGTCTTCTGGATCGGCTGCGATGGAACCGTGTTCCACGACCAGACGTCCCTGCTCGATGCCGACGCATCCGTGGATGCCGATGCCTCCAAGAAGGACGGCTCCAAGGACGGCGCCCCCGATGCCAAGCTCGACGCCGGCAAGGACGCCCTCCCCGACTACTTCGATCCCGGCTGCCCCGATGCTCCCCCACCCGTCGTCGACAACCAGTGCGACCCGCTCGCCCCGCCCCCGGGCGACTGCTTGCAGGGTGAGGCCTGCTACCCCTACGTCGTCTACCCGTCCGACCCCTGCGAGGCCGAGTACTACGGCTCGATGTGCTCCGAAGCAGGCACCTCGGTGCAGGATGAACCCTGCTACGGCGGCGCCGAGTGCGCTCCCGGATTCACCTGCGTCGTCTCCGGCGCCGGGACGATCTGCGTGCAAATGTGCGACCTCGACAAGCTCGGCAGTTGCCCCGACGGTCGCGTCTGCGAACCCATCGACGTCCTCGGCTTCGGAGGATGCCTGTGACGCACCCCGTTCTCGAGGTCACCCTCGGTCTCGCTCTCGGCGCTTCCCTCGTCGGCTGCGGCGCACGCAGCCCGATCTACGAACGCGCTCCGGCAGACGCCGGCGCGTCCATCGACGCCACCCCCCTCCCCGAGTGCGAGAATACCTCCGACTGCGAAGGCTTCGACAACCTCTGCGCTCCCGTCGTCTGCGACTCCGACCTCGGACGCTGCTCCCCCCTCGCCCCGGTCGTCTGCAACGACTCCGATCCCTGCACCGACGACACCTGCGACCCCGCCAAGGGCTCGTGCGTGTTCACGCCGCGCACGCTCGACAACGACAAGGACGGTCGCAAGGGACCGATTCCGGGCCATGCACCCGGCTCGCCGGGAGCCTGCGGTGACGACTGCGACGACACTTCCGCCGCGGCGTATCCCGGCGCGGTCGAGCTGTGCGATGGCGTGGACAACGACTGCAATGGTGTGGTCGACGACGGCGCCAGCTTCGTCCCTGCTGGCGAGGTCGAGGTGCAGATCGACGTCACCGACGCGCCGTCGGGCCCGCAGGGGCTCGGGTGGAGCGGAGGGGTTGGCGACGGCTACCTGGCCTCGTACGTCGGGACCTCGAGCGCCAAGACCCACACGTTCCTCCAGCGTCTGACCACGCAGGGAACGAAGATCGGTACCGCCTCCCAGCTATCCATGGTCAATGCCGATGCTTCGGGCGGCGCCCTCGTGTGGACCGGCGATCGCTTCGGCGTCACCTGGTACGACCGCCGCTCCGGCGACTACGAGATCTACTTCAACCAGGTCGCACCCGACGGCACCAAGCTCGGCCCCGACGTCCAGCTCACGAACGCTTGGGGATTCTCGCTGTACCCGCAAATCGCCTTCACCGGCTCCGAGTACGTGGTCGTCTGGCAGGACGAGCAGGATGGCGTGTTCGCCGTCTGGGGACAACGCATCCGCCTCGATGGGCAGCCGATCGGCGAAAACGTGCGTCTCACCGACGAGCCCAATGAAGCGGAGTCTCCTGTCGTCGCCGTTGGATTCCAGACGATCGGCGTCGCGTACGGCTACGGAGGCGCGTTCCTGCACGACGTCCGATTCCGACTCCTCGACTTGGAGCTCCAGCCCCTGAGCGACGCAATCGAGCTGACCGGCAGTGCGACGGGTGTGTATCCGACGCTTCGGTGGAACGAGTCGCGCTACGTGGTCGCGTGGCACGACCCCGATTCCGAACCCCACGCCATCTACGGCTCCGCTGTCTCCGAGACGGCCGCAGTGGTGGTCCCGGCGAAGCGTCTCACCGACGGTCCCCGCCACTCGCGATACCCGTCGCTGCTCCCCCTTGGTGACCGGGTGTTGATGGTCTTCTCGGACAACCGGGATCAGAATCAAGGCTACGAGATCTACGCGCGCATGCTGGACGCCTCGCTTGTCCCGCTCTCCGCGGAGACGCGCGTGACGCAGGCGCCCGGCGACAGCGTGTATCCGATGGCCTCCTTCGGGCCCAACGGCGATGTCGGGATCCTGTTCCGCGATGACCGGATCGGCGGTCAACACGTCTTCTTCACCCGGCTGCAGTGCGCAGGAACCATCGATTGAGTCGATGCCCAGCAGCCGTGTGTTCTTCCCGCCGGCGACAAGCTGCTTCTCGTGCGCAGGGACCATCGACGGAGTCGCTGCCGTGCGGATCTGTGCTCGCCACCCCGGCGAGCGCATCTCTCGTCACTGCCGCGCCCCTCCGTCGCGCTCCCTTCGCCTCTAGCTGATCCCAACGGGCGGAACGACGCGCGCAGAGGCGACCACGGTCAGTGGTTCTTGCCCCCCTTGTCCTTCTTCTTGTCCTTGCCCGGAGGCGCTGCGCCCCCCGTGCTCTGCGGCGTGGGCGCCGTCGCAGTCGCCGTTGCCGGCGTCTTCCCCGTCGCCGTCGCCGTAGCCGTCGCCGTAGCCGTTGCCGGCGTCTTCCCCGTCGCCGTCGCCGTCGCCGTAGCCGTTGCCGTGGTCTGCCCGCCGGCACTCTCCGCCGTATCCGACGGTTCAGCCGCCGCATCTGATTCGGCACCCGAACTTTCCCCGCGAGAGGACAGCGCCCAGGCCGCAATCGCGACGGCCCCCACGGAGAGCACCAGCGCCACGACGGCCACCACGGCGAGGACCATGACGACCGCGCTGCGCTTGGAGTGGCCTTGCGGGGCGACGACCTGCACGGCGGCAACACCCGCGGAGGGAACCCCGGGCCGGCCTTCGCCGCTGACCCATGTCTGCTGCACTGCCGGAGGGTGGGACTCGGCGACGATGGGTGGGACCGCTCCCTGATCGGGGCGCGTCGGATCGACCACTTGCGCGGAGGCAAGCCCGTCGCGACGCGTCGGCTCCGCTGGGGACACCCCCCGTGCGCTTCGCACCGACGACAGCGGATCGCCTGGTGCGGTGGCCGCGAACGCGATCGGTGCCACCACCGGCGGCGCCATCGCGTAGACCGGATCGCGCCCCTGTCGCAGCGCACGCACGTCGGCCTGCATCGTCAACGCGTCGGTGTACCTCTCCTCGCGGCTGAAGGCGAGCGCCCGATCGACCACCCTGCAGAGCCCCGACGGCAGGTGGGGAGCCACGCCCGCGAGCGCGGGTGCCGGAAGGCTCGCCATCTTGATCAACATGTCGGCGTGCGTCTCCGCATCGTGCACGCGCTGCCCCGTCAGCATCCGGAACATCGTCGCTCCCACCGCGAACAGATCCGCTCGCCCGTCCACCTTCTCGCCCTTGATCTGCTCGGGCGGCATGTACGTCACCGTCCCCATCGCCACGCCCGTCCGCGTCTGGAACGACTTCGGCGTCCCCTCCTTCATGCGCGCAATCCCGAAGTCGAGCACCTTGACCCGCCCGTCGCGCTGCAGGAACAGGTTGTCCGGCTTGATGTCGCGATGGATGATCCCGTGCGCGTGCGCCGCCGCAAGCACGTCGAGAAGCTCGTCGGCAATGCGCAGCACCTCTGCCGGCTCGATCTGCTTCTCACGCTCGATGCGCTCGTGGAGGCTCTCGCCCTCGAGCAGCTCCATCACCAGGAACGGGCAACCGTCCTCCGCTACGTCGTGGTCCGTGATCGCCACGGCGCCGGGATGCGTGAAGCGGTTGACGGCATGGGCTTCCTGCTCGAAGCGGGCGCGCAGCTCGGCGACGGCAGCGACCTCGGGGTGGAGGATCTTGAGAGCAGCCCGGTGACCGATGGAGTGGACCCCGACGTAGACCGCCGCCATGCCTCCTGCGCCGAGCAGACGCTCGATCCGCCACTTCCCGCGGATCGTGGTGCCGATGCGGCGCTCGAGGAACTCCTGCTGCTCGTCCATGCCCGTGGGATTCGACCGTCGCGTCCCGTCGGTGTCAAGGCGCGGGGGCCGCAGCATCGGGAGGATGGCACAGGGGGCGGATCAATCGCGCGTGGCTGCGGGGCCACCTCGGAGCTCGGCCCCGCAGGAAACGCAGAATGCAGCGCCGTTCTGACGCGGATACGCGCACTGGGTGCAGTAGCGCAGCCGCGGCATCAGCGGGGCGGGCAGGCTCACAGGCGAAGGTTCGGACACCGCTGACGTGTACCGTTGGACCAGATCCTGGAACTGCGCCTCCGTCAGGCCGAGCTTCCGCGCTGCCGTCTCCAGAAGCGCGCGCTCCTCGCGTACGAAGACGCCGTCCGCAAACGCCACCCGGAAGAGCCAATCGTACATGTGCAGGATCTCCGGTTGCGATGCACTCCGCGCCAGCGAGCGCGCCGCATCGTCCGGATCGATCGCCTCCCCGCGATAGTGCGCGATCGCCTGGTAGATCCACTCGACCTGCTCGGGCTCCGCGAGGTCGAACATGCGCGACGCCGCCTTCTCGATGGCCCGCGCCTCTTCGTCCAACAGCACCCCGTCGGCCAGCGCCACCCCCACCGCGAACCGGATGAAGGCGTCAATCATCTCCTCGCGCGAAGCGCGTCCCCCGTCTCCCGATGACGCCGGCGGCACCTGCTCGATACGGCTGATCGCGTCGTTGTAGAGCTTCATCAGCTCCATGCGCAGCGAGCTCGTGTCGTCGAAGTGCTCCTTCAACGCCTCGTTCGTGTCCAGCATCGCGTCCCCACGGGCCAGCGCGCCAGGGATCGCGATCCGCCCCGCAAGCACGTCGCTCACCAGCTCCGCCAACACCTGCGCACACGCGTCGACCCGCGCCGCCGGCATCAGCCCCTCCACCTTCTCCAATCGCGGCGGCAGCTCCGTCTGCGCACAGTCGCACAGCATCTCCTGCCAGTCGATGTCGCGCACCGCCCCCAGGAAGTCCAGCTCCCCGCCGATGGGACGCAACGACGCGAGTGGGCCATCGGGAAGCGTCTGCTCGATGCGGTCCACCGCCGCGCGCAGGCGCGCCACCCCCTCGTTGAACACCACGACGCTCTTCTCTCCGCCTCGCGGCAACGCCCACACCAGCTCGCCCCACACCGAATACTGGTCGTCGGCGAACCGCATGAGGACTTGCCACGCGCGCGCCGACACCAACGCGCGCTCCCTGCGCTTGC
>JAKLDZ010000231.1 GCA_022703255.1 Myxococcota bacterium
TTCGAAGACGACAAGGCGCAGATCGTGTCGCTCCCGATTGTGGGCGGCAAGCTCTCGGTCGTGATCGCGCTTCCCAAGGGCACCCTGGACGCATTCGAGGCGGGTCTCGACACGGCCTACTGGAGCGCTGCTCGCGCGGGTCGCACCGACCACGAAGTGCAGATCAAGCTGCCGAAGTTCTCGTTCACCACCGACTCGATCAAGCTGGTGGACATGTTCGTCGCCCTCGGAATGGTCGAGCCGTTCGATCCCGACCACGCGGACTTTTACGGAATGTGCAAGACGCCGCCCTTCAACGAGCGGCTGTTCATCGCCTCCATCCTCCACAAGGCCATGATGGGGATCGACGAGAACGGCGTGGAAGCGGCCGCGGCCACCGCCGTGATCATGGCCGGCAACACCTCCGTGCCCGACCCGCCCATCCCCATGAACGTCAACAGACCCTTCACCGTCGCGATCGTCGACGAGCCCACCGGCTCCCTGCTGTTCCTCGGCCACATCCACAATCCGGCAGAGAAGGGGAATCAGTAGCGGCCCGCGGACCCCCGCAGCCAGGAGCCCCGGACTCGCATCGCTTCACCGCCGGTCCGGGGCAGCGCGGCTCCTCAGACCTCTTCGCCGATCACGTGCACGACGACCGTGCGCTGGTGCGGTCTGCTGCGGTGCTCCCAGAGGTAGAGCCCCTGCCAGGTGCCCAGCGCGAGCTTGCCATTCATGACGGGGATCGACTCCGACGATCGCGTCACGGCGCAGCGCGCGTGCGATGGCATGTCGTCGGGGCCTTCGTCCTGGTGCTCCCAGCGCGACGACTGCGGAGCGAGATCCGCCATCCACTTGCCGAGGTCCCGCAGCACGGCCGGGTCGGCGTTCTCCTGGATCACGAGGCTGGCGGAGGTGTGGCGCAGGAAGGCCACGCACAGGCCTGTTCGGATGCCGCTCTCGCGCACGGTTCGCTCGACCTCGGCGCTGATGTCGTGGAAGGCCCCGCCCCGGGTCGTGATCGTCAAGATGGCCTGATGCTGCTTCACGCGCCGCAACCTAGGCGCAAAACGCGCAGCCTGGAAGCCCTTTGCTCCCCCGCGCGATCCCTGCCCTCCGCGAACCCGTGACGTCAAAACTTGGCCCGACTCTCCCGGACGCCGTAACGGCTCGCAAGGGTGGCCGTGTTCTCGGACCACCTGGCGTCACGGAGCCCACCGGAGGATTGAGGAATGAGCGTGGATAAGGACCGTCGCGCGGCCGGAGGCCGGCGTACCGCGATCAAGACGATCGTCGAAATCGGCGCGGGCGAAGGCGGCGCCGCTGCATTCGAAGCCGAGTCCGTCGATGTCAACACGTCGGGCATGCACCTTCGTACGGCATACCTGCCCGAGATCGGTGAGCCCCTGACCTGTCGCTTCGAGGTCAACGGCAAGGAAGTCATCGTGCAGGGCGAGGTCGCCTGGCGCAATGAGGAAGCCTGCGGCGGCGACTTCGGCGTCCGCTTCTCGGAGGTCGATGCCGAAAGCCTCGCAGCGCTCCGCGGCGTGGTCGGCGAGACGACGCTCGACGAGCCGACCGAGGACGACGAGCCCGATGCCGAGCCGGCCAAGGTGCAGCGCGGAACCCGCGTGCGTCTCCACATCGACGGCCTCGCCTCGCCCATGAAGGCTCGCGTGCGCGACGCCACCACCGGCGAGCTGCTCGTCGGATCGAACCTGGAGTTTCTCAAGCTCGGACGCCCCCTGGAGCTCGAGAACATCGACGCCGACGACAAGCGCGGGGCGCGCATCGAGCGCGTCAACATCGAGGTCGATCCCGCCTCGCGGATCCCGCAGCTCGTGGTGTCGCTGCGCTACCTCGACGGCCCTGCGGACGAGCTCGAGGCGCCTGCGCCCGCGGCAGCTCCCAAGAGCCAGAAGCGGCCCGACAGCACGCGCGTGGTCGCGGCCGAGGATCGCGAGGAAGCGATCGACGAGGATGAGGACGACGAGGAGCTTGCGCGCAAGGCAGGCCGTTCCGAAGCCTTGTGGAACCGCATCAAGCAGGTCGGCCCGGTCGTCGCGCAGTTCGGCGGCAAGGCCAAGGACGTCATGAGCGGCGCCATCGGCAAGGCGCGCGAGTGGAAGGACGCCCGCGCCAACACAGTCGAGTCCCGCTCTCCCGCCCCGCGTCGCGTCACCTCTCCCGCTCCCTCCGGCGCCCTGCGCTCCGGAGGACGCAAGGGAGTGGTGCGGGACGAGGCAGCCGCCGACGAGCCCGTGGCGGCCAAGGCGAACCTGCTCGCCAAGGTGCCGAAGAAGCCGGTCGCCATCGGCCTCGCGGCCCTGGTAGTGCTCATCACCGTCTTCGCCATCGCTGCGCGCAAGCCGAGCCAGGCCAGCGCGACCGCCGCCGCTCCGGAAGCCTCGGCAAGCGCTGCCGAAGCCGAAGGCGCCCTGCCCGAGCTGGCAGCCGCCACGCCCCCCGCGGCTCCAGGCGGCCCGGTCGTCGCCAACGTGCCGCTGTTCGGCCCGACCCCCATGTCCACCAACGAGGCCGTGGCGATGCCCACCGCTTCGATCGCCCCTGCCGCCGCGGCGACCCCGCCTCCGGCTGCCGACAAGCTCGCCGAGGCCGCGGCCGCGGCCGGTGAGGCTGCAGACGATGGTTCGGGTGACGATGCATCGGAGCCTTCGGACGACGACGCATCGGAAGACAAGGCTGCGAGCTCGGCCAAGGCTTCTTCGAAGCCCGCTGGCCCCAAGACCTTCGCTCGCGGCAAGGTCAGGAACCCCGTCGTGCTGTCCCTGCGCATGACCGACAACGTCCGCGGCCTACGCGGCGTCTCCACGGCCACCGGCTTCACGGTCCACGTCTCCGGCGCTCAGAGCAAGGATCCGGCGGCTGGACTCAGCAAGAAGGATCCCCGCATCGCCTCCATCAAGGTGAGCAACAAGGGCGACGGGGCCGACCTGACCGTGCAGTTCAAGGACGGCGTGCCCGCGTACTCGGTCCGCAGCAGCGGCTCGAACCTGACCATCGCGCTGGGTCGCGGCGACAAGGCCGACGCCAAGAAGACCGCCAAGGCGCCCGGCAAGAAGAAGACCCGCAAGGGCGCCAAGAAGCACTGAGCTTCCTGCGCCGCTCCCGACGCCGCTTCGCCCGACCGCGAGGCGGCGTCGGTGTTTTGTGTGCTCCCGCCAACCTGCTGCGCGCGCCCTCAGGGCGCCGTCGAAGCCCTCGCTACAGAGCCAGCACCCAGACGTCGTAGAGCGCGTGCGTCCACACCGCCGGCGCGAAGCCGCGGAACTTGTACACGCCCACGAAGAACAGCCCGCATACCCATCGGAACACGAACGAATCCACGCGGAAGGACTCGCCTCCCACGTAGTGCCACAGGGAGAAGACCAGCGACGTCACCACGGCCCAGCCGATCACGCCCCAGAGCTTGTAGGCCGGCAGCCACTTCGCGATGGCCGCGGCGCCCAGCCCGAACAGCACCACGCGGAACGCGAGCTCCTCGTAGAACCCAGCCCCGAGCGACATCACCAGCCCGTCGAAAAACCCCGTCCCGTGCTCGGGCCCCAGACGCAGCGAGCCCACGACGTAGCTCGCGATCACCTTCATCAGGGTCGCGTACAGCGCCCCCTCCACCGCCACCACGGCGAACCGCGGCCACGACAGCTTCTTGCCTTTCCCCAGCGCGAACAGCAGCGCAATCAGCACCGCCGCCACGCCCAGCGTGAGCCCCCAGTACCCCAGGATGCTGCTCTTCGACAACGACACCAGCTGCCCGGTCACGAAGTCCGCGGAGTTGATCTTGTCCAGCAGCACCACCCCCAGGTGGTAGCCAACAAAGATCGGCAGCGTCAGCCCCAGATCCGTCCACGGATCGCTCGGCTCCGTCAGCGCTTCCTTGATCTGCTCCGCACTCATGACGGCCTGAGCCTGTAGACGATCACCATCATGATGATCGCCCAAACCACGAGGTTGATCACGAACGGGACGTCGCGAAGCATCTCCTGCGTGGGACTCTCCGACTTCGGGCGCCCCGCCACCAGCTGCACGAACCGGATCACGCCGTTGACCACGCTCGGCGTCGTGAGCCACAACCAGTCGGACTTGAAGAACGCCCGCGTACCCGGATCGAGCGTGTAGGCCACGTACGTGCCGATCGTCGCGACGCCGGTGACGGCGAGCGCCGCGGTCAGTGCATGCGGGGAGTAGGCCTGCAGCGCCGCCCGCTGCTTCGCCGAGCGGCTCGCCTGGGCCAGCTCGTGGCGACGCTTGCCAAAGCCCAGGAACAGGGCGAGCAGCGCCGTGCACGCGATCAGGTACCACGACACCTCGATGCCCGTGGCATATCCGCCCGCTGCCACGCGCATCACGAACATCGTCGCGATGCACCCCACGTCGAGGTACGCCACGTTCTTGAGCTTGAACGAGTAGGCGATGTTCAGCAGGATGTAGCTCAGCGCCACCGCAAAGAAGGACATCGGCCCGTAGAACGCACCCCCAAGCCCCACCACCACGAGCCCGATCCCCAGCCCCTTCGCCAGCTTGATCGGCACGCGCCCCGACGCGATCGGCCGGTGTCGCTTCACCGGGTGAAGGCGATCGGCCTCCACGTCCACGATGTCGTTCAGCGTGTAGACCGCGCCGGCGAGCAGGCAGAAGACGCCGAAGGCGCCGAACGCGCGGATGAGCAGGGCCGGCTCGAACAGGTCCTTGGCGAACACCACCGGCGCCAGCACGAACAGGTTCTTGACCCACTGGTGCGGCCGGATCGTCTTCACCATCCCCATCAGCCGCCACAGCGGGCCGCCCGAGGTCTTCGGCGGCGGATCGCTGGACACCGCCGGTCCCGAGTCCTTGAGACTGTCGGGCGACGAGGGGGTGGGGGCTTCGGCCTGCTCTGTCTTCGATTCCGCTTCGATCATGGTGCGCCCGGGCTGCTGCCCGCTGGTGCGTCGTTCTGCACGCTGCCTCGCGTGGCGTCAAACGCTCCCTGCACCCGCCCGCTTCCAGGCCGGATCTGATAGTCTGCCCGGGTGCACCTCACGGCCCCGTTTCCCCTGCTGATCGCCCTCGCCGCCCTGACCATCGCCGGCTGCTCCAAGAAGATCGCCCCGGTCACCGCAACCGATACCGAGGGAAGAACCTTCGACGTCACGTGCACCTCGCCCACCGCGTGCACCTTGTCCTCGTCGGCGACCCCCAAACCCACCACCCCCGCCCCGGACGGCGCCCGGCCCGCTTTCGTGCTGCACCAGGCCTCTCGTCTCTACGCCGTCTGCGAGGTCTGGATGCAGGGGACCTCTTCCGCGGTTCACCTCGCCGACTGCCGCCCCCTCGCGTGCAGCTCCGACACCCAGTGCCCCCCGGCCAAGGGCATGACCCAGGGCGCGTGCAGCGGATCGTTCTGCATCGATCCCTCCGCTGCGATCGCCCCGGAGGACTCCGTGCTGCTCTGCCTCGCCGGCACGGGCGTGCCCGCGGGGAGCACAAAACAGGTCGAGCGCTACGCGCTCGGGAACAACTGCGGCAATCCCTGCCGCGTGCCCCGCGTCTGCCGCCAACCGTGAGCCGGAGGCCGCGCCCCCCTGCGCTGCCGCACCTCACGCCCCGTCACCCCCGCACCCGACCCGCGCTTCAGCGGAACATCGTGCTCCCGATCAACGCCCCCGCCGCGAAGTACGGCCCCGTGTCCGAGTCCGGCAGGATGTCGTACGTCGCGTCGTGCGCGTACGGAACCCTCGCCACCGATTCCACCCGATGCTCTCCATCGAGCCAGCTCGATTCCCGCAAATCCCCGAACGTCCTCCCGTCCCACGTCGGATGCCCCGCGCTGATCTCCAGCTCGGCGCCGCTGTCGAGCTCCACCCGCACGACCCGGTGACCCGAAACCGGCGTCCTGCCGACCCGCAGCACGGGCACCACCGCGATGTCTCCGCGATCGACGCTGTAGACCAGATCCCCCGGCCGCAGCGCGGCAATCGCGCGCTCCCCGGCCGGCGTCGCGATCGGCGTGTCCGGCGCGGCGCAGATCGGGCAATCCCCGTGGAGCCATTGCCAAACGCCGCCCTCGCACCGAATCACCAGCTCACAGCTCGGTCCGCACGATGCGCCGGGGACGTCGCACGCCGCTCCCGCTTGCGGCAGGATCGTCGGACACCCGGCCGCCGGCGTGCCGCAGTACCATTGCGGAGGATCGATCGTCTGGCAGACCGGGTAGCCCGAGCCTCCCGCGCACGGACTGCACCAGCAGTGCGTTCCGTCACCATACCAGCACGCCAGCGACGCATCCCCGCACTCCGTCGTGTCCGCTGGCGGAGGGCTCGGACACTGCGCTGGCAACGGCGGCCCCGCGCAGCTCGCCTCGGCCTGCGTGACCGCCCACGCCCCGCTGTGGCAGCTCGCGGTCGTGCGGCACTGCGGACGCGGATCATCGCCCCAACTGCAGTGCGATCCGACGAACCCGCCGCTCGTCGAGGTCCACGGCGCCGTGCAGCTCGCCCCTTGAGCGGGCGGCGCATCGGGGCACGCGGATCCGGAACTGCCCGCCGAGCCGGAAGCTCCCGACGCGCCCGCCGTCCCGGCTCCGCCCGCGGCTCCTCCGGCACCTCCACCGCTCACACCCGCCACGCCCCCGGCTCCGCCGCCGCTCGCTCCGGCAGCGCCGCCTGCGCCCGATTCGACGGTATCCCCTGCGCACGCGACGACGCTGCTCGCGGATGCGAGAGCGAGGAGTCGCAACGCACGTCCGAGGTAGTGGTGACCGTTCATGATGACCCCTTCCGCGAAACCCCCTGCCCGATGGATCGAGCGTACGCCGGGGCATCGCCCGCGCAAGCCCGAACCCGGCAGGCTGCGGTGGAGCCGCACGCAACCTGCACCGCGCCTCGGGTCACACCGTGACGACGGCCGGGACTCCTTGTACCGTCGGACCATGACGCACTCCTCCAGACTGCTCTTCTGCCTCGTCGCCTCCGTGGTCCTCAGCGCGGTCGCGTCGTGTGGCGGAGACGACGATGCTGCCGACCCGGGCGGCGACGGTGGCTGGACCTCCGACGCGGGGCTCGACGGGTCTGCGGGAAGCGCCGGAAGCGGCGTCGATGGCGCCGCCGGGGGCTCGTCCGACGGCGCGGCGGGCTCGAGTGGTTCGGGTAACGACGCATCCGTCGAGGTCGAGGCTTCGGCGTGCAGCGCCGCGACCTGCACCCAGCCAGGCTTCGCCTGCGTCGAGGGCGCATGCGTCGCCGACTGCCGCCGCCCCAACGCCGTCCCCTGCGCCCAGGGCACGGTCTGCGACGTCGGCAGCGAGCACACCGGGTTGTGCGCGCAGCCGGACGCGGGCTGCGTGATCGCGGGCGAGGCGGACAAGTGCGCGCAGGGCGACGGCGGCGTCGCGCTGGTGTGCGGACCGGGGACCTTGTGCAACGGCAAGGGCGGTTGCTACGCCGAGCTGCCGTGCCGCGACTTTCAGTGCGACTCGGTCGGCTGCTGGGGAGTTGACTGCTCGTGCACGCGCCCTGCGGCAACCTGCAGTCCCGCGCCGCTCGGAGCCCCGGGCGAGGCGGGCACCTTGAACGACTACGCCTTCACGCGCGGGGGCGACGGCGGCATCTTCGATCTCGACTTCGATCAGAAGTGCAACGCCTGGGCCGTGACGATGATCTCCGGTCCCGACTACCTGCGCTCGATCAGCCCGCAGGGAACGGTCACCTCGTTCACGGGCGTGACCAACCTCAACATGGGAGAGGTCGCCGCGATCCAGGGCAAGGAGGGGAGCTTCGGCGGCGGGCTCATGGATGTCGCCCTGACCTACGTCTGCTGCCAGGCCTGCGGGTGTGTCCTCAGCGGCTCCGGCGGCAATCCCCAGGGCGTCGCCTACCTCGACTCCGCCACCAACACCCTCCCCATGAAGATCCCCACCGTGCAGTTCTCCCAGGGCACCGGCCCCTTCGGGAACACCTCCGTCGATACCGGCCCCTACGGCCTGAGCTGGGGATTGGACCGCGTGCTGTACGCCGGCAACGTCGACACCAACGGCGACTTCCAGGCCCTCGATCTCGAAACCTCCACCAAGCAGATCATCGCCACCTTCGGCGCCCGCGTTCACGCCTCCGCGCCCTTCGATCGCATGCGCATGATCGTCGCCCTCGAAGGCGGCGAGATCGATCTCGTCCCCATCCTCGGAGCCAACGGTGCGCCGCAGAAGCTCGTGGATCTCGGCGCCCATGTCACCAGCATCGTGCGCGATCGCTGGAGCGGAAAGGTCTACGTCGAGCTGTCGGATCTGCGGATCGTGTCCTTCGACGCGGACGGCAGCGGAGTCGAGACGTTCCAGACCGCGCCGGCCAAGGGGCGCATCGCCATCGCGCCCGACGGCTATCTGTATCACCTCACGGTGGGGTGGCCGACGGATGCCACGATCGTGCGCTGGGAGCTTCCCACGACACTCTGATCGGGATTGGCGACGCGCGCTCGGAGCGTCGTCGCGGGCTGCGCAACGCGCGCGACGCGGAGCGAGGCGAGCCAATCGCGGGCCTGTTGGTGCGCACGCCTGTTGGCGCGCTCGCCCCGTCTCGCGCCCAACCGCGCGCTGTGCTAGGCGCTCGCCATGCTCGATCTTCGCTATGTCGTGGAACACCTGGACGAGGTCCGCGCGGGCCTCCTCCGACGCAACGCCGACGCCGTCACCCCGCTCGAGGAGATCGGCGCGCTCGCCGCTCAACGGCGCGAGGCCATCATCGCCGCGGAGACGGGTGCGGCCCGCCGCAACGCAGCCAATCAGGAGATGTCCAAGCTCCCGAAGCAATCGCCCGAGTTCGCCCAGAAGCGCGACGAGCTCAAGGCGTTGAGCACGCAGGTCAAGGAGGCCGAGAAGAAGCGCGAGGAGATCGACGCGCGCATCGAGGAGATCCTGCTCGGCGTGCCCAACCTCCCCGATGCGAGCACGCCCGACGGGCGCGGCGAGGAGGACAACCCGGTCGTGCGCACCTGGGGCGATCGCCCCTCGTTCTCCTTCGAGCCCAAGGCCCACTGGGACATCGGCGCCGGCCTGCGCATGCTCGACTTCGAGCGCGCGTCCAAGCTCTCCGGCCCTCGCTTCTCGGTGCTCTTCGCAGAGGCCGCGCGCATGGAGCGCTCCCTGGCCGCGTTCATGCTCGACCTTCACACCCGCGAGCACGGCTACACCGAGGTGCTCCCTCCGTTCATGGTCAAGGACTCCGCCCTGCGCGGGACGGGCCAGCTCCCCAAGTTCGAGCTC
>JAKLDZ010000232.1 GCA_022703255.1 Myxococcota bacterium
GATGACGTCCGCCATCGAATCGCCACGCAGGTGCTTCGCCGAGATCTCGCCCATGACCCAGCGCACGGCGTCGATGATGTTCGACTTGCCGCAGCCGTTGGGGCCGACCACGCCGACCAGGTTGCTCGGGAAATTGACGCCGGTCGGATCCACGAAGGACTTGAAGCCTGAGATCTCGAGCTTCTTGATGTGCATGGGGTCACCGGAGCGAGACGAGTACCTGACCGCGCACGTGACGCGGTCGCACAGCATGTATCGTCACGTAGCCCCTCGCTACCCGTTGTCCCGCCGGAAGGCAACCCACAGCTTCGGCTTGACAGGAAGACCGCCAGAACGCATTTGTGTCGCGCCGTAACGTTTTCTATCGGGAGCCTACCATGTTGACGTACGAATACGCTTGCTCCGCCTGCGGTCACCAGTGGGAGGAGGAGCAGAGGATCGTCGACCCGCCTGTGGAAGTCTGCCCCGCCTGCAAAGCCAAGGAAGCCAGGCGCCTCGTCTCCTCCGGCAACTTCATCCTCAAAGGAGGCGGCTGGTACGCGGACCTCTACTCCGGGACGTCCAACAAGTCCTCGAAGTCGTCTTCATCGAGCTCTTCCTCCTCTTCCTCCTCCTCTTCCTCCTCCTCGTCCTCCACGACCGCCTCTGCCGCCTCCCCTGCGGCGCCCACCCCCGCCAAACCCGCCCCCTCCTCGCCTCCCTCCACCTGACCCCCATCGGCTCCGGCGCGGATCCCGTACGCCACGTCCCTCGCGACCGTGGTAAGAGGTCGGCGCCCATGACCCATCCCACTCCAGAACGCTACAACCCCGCCGAGATCGAGCCCCGCTGGCAGTCCTTCTGGGACCAGCACGACACCTTCCACGCTCGACGCTCGCCTGGCCGTCCCAAACTCTACGTCCTCGACATGTTCCCGTACCCCTCCGGCGCGGGCCTCCACGTCGGTCACCCCGAGGGCTACACCGCCACCGATATCGTCGTCCGCCACGCCCGCATGCGCGGCATCGACGTCCTGCACCCGATGGGGTGGGACGCCTTCGGCTTGCCCGCCGAGCAGTACGCGATCCAGACCGGCACCCACCCGGCGGTCAAGACTGCCGAGAATGTCGCGAACTTCCGACGGCAGCTCAAGATGCTCGGCTTCTCCTACGACTGGAGTCGCGAAGTCGACACCACCGATCCCTCCTATGTCCGCTGGACCCAGTGGATCTTCCTGCAGCTGTTCAAGCGCGGTCTCGCCTTCCAGTCCGAGATCCCCGTCAACTGGTGCCCGGACCTCGGCACCGTCCTCGCCAACGAGGAAGTCGTCGACGGCAAGAGCGAACGCGGAGGCTTCCCGGTCATCCGTCAGCCGCTCCGCCAGTGGCTCCTCCGGATCACGGCGTACGCCGACCGACTCGCCAGCGACCTTCAGAACCTCGACTGGCCCGACACCAAGCTCAAGCAAGTCAACTGGATTGGGCGCAGCGAAGGCGCGGAGATCGACTTCCGCGTCGACGGCAAAGACGAAACCCTTCGGGTGTTCACGACGCGTCCCGACACGCTCTACGGCGCGACCTACATGGTCATCGCCCCCGAACCCCCCGCTGTAAAGCGGATCACCACGCCGGACAACCGAGCCGCGGTGGAGGCCTACGTCGCTTCGGCCATCACCAAGAGCGACATGGACCGGACCGCGCTCTCCAAGGACAAGACCGGTGTCGCGACCGGAGCGTTCGCGCTCCACCCTCTCACCGGGGCGAAGATCCCGATCTGGGTCGCCGACTACGTCCTCGGCGCCTACGGAACCGGCGCCGTGATGGCGGTCCCCGCCCACGACGAGCGCGACTTCGACTTTGCCCGCCGCTACGGCCTGCCGATGCTCGAGGTGGTCAGCCCCGATGGCAAGCTCCGCGAGCGGCTCGACGCGGCCTTCGTGGAGGACGGGGTCGCCGTGCGCTCCGGCGAGTTCGACGGGCTCCGCACGCCGGAGATGAAGACGAGGATCACCGATCACCTCCAGTCGCTCGGGATCGCGCAGCGCAAGGTCAACTACAAGCTGAGGGACTGGGTCTTCTCGCGTCAGCGCTACTGGGGCGAGCCCTTCCCGATCTACTTCCCCGTCGAGCTCGAAGATCCCCAGAGCGATCCGCGCAAGGGCGCGAAGCACGTCGTTCGCTACGACCAGCCGATCGCCGTCGACGAGAGCGATCTGCCGGTGCGTCTGCCGGATCTGACGGACTTCCGACCGGGCAACGATCCACGCGGTCCCCTCGCGCGAGCCGTGGACTGGGTCTACTTCCAGAAGGACGGCAAGTGGTACGCGCGCGAGACCAACACGATGCCGCAGTGGGCGGGGTCGTGCTGGTACTACCTGCGGTTCCTCGATCCGAAGAACGATCGGGAGATCTTCAGCGACAAGTCCTACGAGGACTGGATGCCCGTGGATCTGTACGTGGGCGGCTCCGAGCACGCGGTGCTCCACCTGCTCTACGCACGCTTCTGGCACAAGGTCCTGTTCGACATCGGCGTGGTCAAGCACCCTGAACCGTTCGTCCGGCTCGTGCACCAGGGGCTGATCCTCGGGACCTCCTACCGCTACTACGCCAAGGCCGACGGCACCTTCGTGGGCGGCGACACTGCGGTGGCACGCGACGAAGCGTCCGGCGAGCTGAGAATCTCGGCGAGCGGAGCGCCGGTCGAGGAACGCTGGGCCACGGAACGCGACGTCGAGCTGCGCGGTACCGACTACGTGCACAAGGAGCTTGGCGTCGTGGCCGTGATGACCGCAGAGAAGATGAGCAAGTCCCGCGGCAACGTGGTCAACCCCGACGACATCGTGGCGAGCCACGGTGCCGACACGCTGCGCGTGTACGAGATGTTCATGGGACCGCTCGAGCAGGTGAAACCCTGGCAGACCAGCGGGCTGCAGGGGATTCGACGCTTCCTCGACAAGGTCTGGAAGGTCTGCACCGGACCGCTCGGGGACACGTCGGACCAGGAGACGGCGAAGCTGCTGCACAAGACCATCAAGAAGGTCGGTGAGGACATCGAGGCGATGCGGTTCAACACCGCGGTCAGCGCGCTCATGATCCTCACCAACCACCTCGCCGGGCTGGAGGCCTGTCCGCGTGACGCGGCACGCGCGCTCGCGTTGATCGTCTCGCCCTTCGCTCCCCACCTCGGCGAAGAAATCTGGTCGCGTCTCGGCGGCGCCGACTCCCTCGCCTACGAGCCCTGGCCCGTGTTCGATCCTCGTCTCGTCAGCGACGACGAGGTGGAGATCGGCGTGCAGGTCAACGGCAAGGTGCGCGGAAGAATCACCCTCGCGAAGGACGCGACCGAGGCCGCTGCGCTCGAGCACGCTCGCTCCGAGAAGAACGTCGAGGCGTTCCTTGCGGGCAAGGCAGTCCGCAAGGTGATCTACAAACCCGGTTTCATCCTCAACATCATCGTCGACAAGTGAGCCTCCGCCCGCCCCGGTGCGCGCTCGCACGCGTCGCGCTCGCTTCCCTCGTGCTCGCATGCCCGGCGTGCGGGTATCGTCCGGCAACGCAGCCCGACACTGGCTACTGCGTTGCGATCGACGGTGCGGGTGCAGCGGACGAGATCGCGCTGCGCGCACTCGCGTCCGGCGTCCGAGACGGTCTGCTGCAGGCGCGAGCCTTCGCGACCTGCCCGCCCGGACGCCGCGCACGGGTCCGCCTCATGCACATCGCGGCCACGCCGCACGCCGCGATCGAGGACGAACGAGAGGCGATCGGAAGGGGAACGCGGATCGTCGTTCGGGCCCACGTCGAGGTCAGCGGTCATGGTGCGCGCCGATCCCACGAGGCGGAGGGGGAAGCATGGGTGGAGACCGGAGGAGCCACGAGCGCGGCGGCTCAGGTCGAAGCGGATGGGCGAGCCCAGGCGGCGCGGAGCGCCGGCCTCGCCCTGGTTTCTGTCCTGCTGGCCCCCGCCGAGAGCGTTCCAGGCCGTCCCTGAAGGCGTTTTCAAGGAGCATCAACGCACCGTTGGCCCGCTCGCCCGGCAATGGTAGCTTGCCGGGACCATGATCACAGTCGGGTGTGCTGGGTTTCCCGTTCCGGCGACGAGGTACTTCCGCGAGTTCCTCTTCGTGGAGGTGCAGGAGACGCACCTCGGGAAGCCGGGGGACGGGACGGTGCGCAGATGGCGTCGCGAGGCGCCGGACGGATTCCGCTTCGCTCTGCTCGGGCCGCGCGAGGTCGGACAAGAAGGGTTCCGCGATGGAAAGGTCGTCGAGACCGCCATGAAGACCCTGCTTGGTGTCGCGAAGGAGCTCGAGGCAACCACCGCCGTCTTCGTTGCCCCGCCTGACTTCCCGAGCTCCCGCGCGAATCGAGCCATCGTCAAGGACTTCCTCCAGATGGCCAAGACGAAGTTCGACACGGTGGTCTTCGATCCCGGTCCCCTCTGGGACCCCGCAGACATCGAGCCCGCTGCCACCGAGGCGGGCGCGCTCGTCGTGCGCGATCCGCTGAACCAGGGGCCTTCGAAGCACCCCATCGCCTACTACAGACTGCCGGGACCCGCAGGACACAAGTCCCGCTACGAGGACCCGGCGATCGAGCGTCTCGCCGAGATCGCGAAGTCGCTCAAGCACAAGGAAGTGACCTACGTCTTCACGAACGTCGACATGTTTGCCGACGCCAAGCGCTTCCGGAAGGCAATGAAGCTCTGACCACCGGGACCTGGGGGAGCCGGACGCAGCGGTCCGGCTCCTGAGGCGGCTGGCTCAGCAAGTCGATGAGGTTGTCGGGGAGGGGGAGCGAGCAGGGGAGGGAACGGGAGGGACTACTCCGCGCAGGCGACCTTGCACTTGTCGTCGTAGATGCAGGCGCGCAGATCGTTGGCCTGAACGTTGAACTCACCAGCGTCGCAGGTGGTGAGGCAGGTCGTGAAGTCGCCCGCGTCGCACTCGAGCGCGCACTCCCAGATCTCGTTGCAGGTCAGCGTCTCGGCGCCTTCCTTGACGTCGGCGCCGCACGCGAGCAGTTCATCGCAGCAGTTGGTGTACGCGCACACGGTGCACTCGTCGGTGGCCGGAGGCGTGCAGCCCGTCGAACCGGCTGCGCCCGCTGCGCCAGCCTCACCGGCTGCGCCCGCTGCGCCAGCTTCGCCGGCTGCGCCCGCCGCGCCCGCCTCGCCCGCCGCGCCCGCCGTGCCCGCTGCGCCCGCTGCGCCAGCCGTGCCCGCCGCGCCCGCCGTGCCGCCGTCGGTCTCGTCTTCTTCCGTCACGGTGCAGGCAACCAGAGCCAGAGCAAGTCCCGAAGCAACGATGGTCCAACCGAGCAGTCTCATAGGAGTCTCCTTTTCACCAAGATTGGCAAGCATGCCGGGCCAATATGCCCGGTTCTGAACCGGTCTCTCTCCAAACCTCTCGTACGGGACGGGGACAATGCCCCTTCCCACACGAACACGGAACTTTTTCACGCGGCGGCGTCCGAGTCAAGATTGCGTCGCTGCCGGCCTATGGACGGACAGCAGGGTGCGCCTATTCAGTGACGGCCCCGGTGCAGCACGATGGGGCTGCGCGCGGGGTTCAAGAGCGCGGAGACGCGAGGCGATGTCCCCTCCGCCCAGAACGCAGCTTCGAACGAGGGAGCCAGGCGAGTCCGAAGGCGACTCCGGCCGCGAACCACCAGGGGAAACCTCCCACCCGCTCGAAGACCGTTGGGGACTTGAACCACCGAACCTCCGCCAGAAGCGAGGCCGACTCGAACAGCGGAGCCCGCGCAACCACGCGGCCCGCGGGATCGACCACCGAAGTCACTCCGGTGTTAGCCGCGCGAACCAAGAAGGTCCGATGCTCAATCGCGCGCAGCCGCGCGAGCGCCAGATGCAGCTCCGGCTCCGCCGTCGGACCGAACCACGCGTCGTTGGTGACGTCCACGAGCAGCTCCGGGGAGGTCGCCTGCACCGCCTCCCGGACGAAACCGGGCAGGATGTCTTCGTAGCAGATGAGGACAGCGATCCGATGCCCGTCGATGTCCAACGGCGAAAACCCGTCCCCGGGCGTGATCCGCCCCGATGCGGGCGATAGCCGATACAAAATCGGAAACGTCTCACCGAACGGCAGGTACTCCCCGAACGCCAACAGGTGATGCTTGTCGTAGCGACCTCGCAACCGTCCCTGGGAGTCGGTCACGAGCGCGGAGTTGAAGGTTCGATCGCCGCCGCCCTCGTTGCGGTAGACCAGAGCCCCCAGGATCGCGGGACGACCGAGGGAGCGCGTCAGCCCATCGGCCAGGAACCGCTCGGCATCGGATTCGGGGACCGGGTAGAGGAACGCCGATTCACTCCAGACGATCCACGAAGCGCCCTTCGCCACGAGCGCCCTGCTCGCTTGCGTCTGCCGCCGGAATGCATCGCGGTAAGCATCTGCGCCGGAGATATCCATGGGGATGTTCCCCTGGACCAGGCCGACCAGCGAGCGTGGGGCCGCGGACACTGCCTGGTCAATCCGCGCGATGCGCCAGGCGCCATAGGCAATCGAGGCCACCCAAGCGGCAACGGCTGCGATCGACGACGTCCGAGCGCGGACACGCCCGGGACGAAGCCACAGGGCGATCGCAGTGTTCGAAACGGCCAGCAGGAGCGTGAGGAGGATGGGACCACCGAGGTCCGCCACCTGCGCGATCACGGGAGCAGGGACCAGCGCACAGCCGAGGAACCAGGGGAAGAGGAGGGGATAGAGTGCCTCCCCGGCGACGAGCGCGAGGGGGAACGCGAGCGCTTCGGGCCATCCGCCGCGTGCCGCGCGAGCATGAAGCCATGCGGACAACGCCATGCGCCCTCCCTGCCAGAGGCCGAGCAACAGCAGGAGAAGTGCGCACACGGCCGCTGGCATGCCGCTGAACTGCAGCAGCATCGGCATGAGCCAGTAGAATCCCGCCACGGCCGTGACGGATCCGCTGATGAGGCCGAGCAGGGCAGCGTGCAGGGGGCGGCGGCCGCCGAGGGCGACGAGGAGCGGGACGAGGGCGACAAACGCGAGGGGCCATGCTCCGACGGGAGGAAACGCGAGGAAGTACAGGACGCCCGAAACAAGAGCGAGCAGGACGGGGCGCATCTGCATTCGCGGCGGAGCGGCGGGGGCCGGCGACACCGCGCTCATCCTCCGAGCACCTTGCGCACCTTCTGCAGGAGGTCATCGAGCTTGAAGGGCTTGGTCAGGTAGTGGCGGGCGCCGGCCTGAATCCCCGCGATGAGATCCCGCGGCGCCGAGCGGGCGGTGAGGAAGATGATGGGCGTCGCATGGGTGCGGGCGTCGCTCCGCATGCGGCGAGCGACCGTGAGTCCATCGACACCGGGCATCATGATGTCGCAAATCACCAGGTCGGGTGTGGGAGCGCTCGCGAGTCGCCGGAGGGCCGAGAGGCCGTCCGACGCGGATTCGACCGTGTACGCGTTCGACAGGGCGCGTTCGAGGAGCTTGCGCACGCTCTCGTCGTCTTCGATGAGCAGGATGCGTCGCCTATCGGATGGAGCGGTCATGGGGCACCGAGTCAGCGGCGAGTGAGCAGCTTGACGCGCTTGATGACGTGGAATCCGAACTCGGTTTCGACGGGGTTCGAGACTTCGCCGACCTGGAGGGCGAAGGCCGCGTCGGAGAAGGGACGCGTCATGGCCTCGCGAGGGAAGGACCCGAGGGCGCCTCCGCGCGGTGCGGAGCCCGGATCGTCGGAGTGCGCCTTCGCGAGGGCTTCGAAGTCGGCGTCGCGTTCACGAGCGAGCGCGGCGAGGCGAGTGGCTTCTTTGCGCGCTTCGTCTTTGGTCCGCGTGACTTGAGGGGAGGCGCGCTTGGCTCCCTTGTAGGCGACGAGGATGTGGTTCGCGGCCACGGTGTCGGCGGGAGCGGACTTGTCGGGTCGAGAGCTTGCGGGAGCGCCGGCGGCCTGGGAGAGGGCGACGGGGTTCTCGCCGGCGGGAGCGGTGAGGTCGTTGCAGCCGAGCGCGATCACAGCGGCGGCCGCTGCGACGGTGGCGAAGCGTAGAACCTTAGCGAACGGTGTTGCGAGCATCTGGGAGGACCTTACCCAGCGCCCCAGCCGCGGCGCAAGGGAATGGGGAGGGTACGTTGTGAACGCTGAGGACGGCGGTCGCGAGCGAGGGAGCGGCAGGCCGTCCGGCGGCCTTGCTCCTCGGGGGGGAGGTGGGTCAATCTAGCGGCGTGCCACGCGTACTTCACATCGAAGATGATCCCGCGAACAGGCTGTTGGTTCGCAAGATCCTGACGGGGGCCGGCTATGAGGTTGCGGAGGCTGCCGACGGTCTCGAGGGGGTGCGGATGGCGCGGGCCGATCCGCCGGACCTGGTGCTGGTGGACCTGAACATCCCGGGACTGAACGGCTACGAGGTTGCCCTGAGGCTGCGCGGAGAACCCTCGCTGTCCGATGTCCCCATCGTGGCGATCACGGCCGAAGGGGACCGTTCCACGAGTCTGGCGGTGGGGTGCGACGGCTTCGTGCAGAAGCCGATCAACGCGCGAACCTTTGCGGGGACGCTCAGCGGGTTCCTCCGCGGGCGCCGCGAAGCGATGCCCCTCGACGAGGCGGACGATCGTCTGCGGGCCCAGAGCCAGCGGATCGTGGCACGGCTCGAGGCTAAGGTAGCCGAGCTGTCGGAGGCGAACACGAGTCTCATGGAGGCGACGCGTGCCCGAACCGCCTTCTATCGGAGTGTCTCGCACGAGCTTGCGACGCCGATGACCCCCATCGTGGGCTACGTGAAGCTCCTCGCAGACGAGGAGCTCGGTCCGCTGAACGAAGCGCAGCGTAAGGCGTTGCGCGCGGTCCAGGAGTGCGTGGGGAGGTTGCGCGGGCAGATCGACAATCTCCTCGACGTCACCGGACTCGAGACGGGAGCGATGCGGTTTGCCCGGGCCCCGTACGATGTCGTGGCAGTGGTCAAGCGCGTCGTGCGCATGGTCGAGCCGCGATGTGCGGAGCGAGGTCTGCGGATGGTGGCGGAGATCCCGGACAGGAAGCTGGCGGCGACGGGCGACGCGGATCGGCTGGCGCGCGGGATCTTCCAGGTGTTCGACAACGCGGTGAAGTTCACGCCGTCGGGAGCCTCGATCGGGGTGCGTGTTGCGCGCAACGGCGCAGCGGTAGACATCTGCGTGGCGGACCAGGGGCCAGGGATTCCCCGGGAGCTGCTGGAGAAGGTGTTGGATCCGTTCTTCCAAGCGGACGGCTCGCCGACCCGCAAGTTTGGTGGGGTGGGG
>JAKLDZ010000233.1 GCA_022703255.1 Myxococcota bacterium
CCGCCGTCGCCCACCAACCCCTCACGCTCACTGTCGAGCTCGCCTGCGAAGGGGGACTGTCCTGCGGTGACATCGAGCTGCGCGTGCGCGAGCTGGTGGAGTCCGGAAGCCCCCTGCTGCTCGCGTCCGGAATCGCACACCTGCAGTCCGGCAAGGGCACCATCGAGCTGCCCATCACCCTCGACCGCGCCGGTCCACGTGTCGTGGAGCTGGCCATCGACGCCCCCGCCGGCGACGAGATCCCCGACAACGATCGGCGCCTGCTCACCCTCGACGTCACGCGCGACCGCGTGCGCATCCTGCACATCGCGGGGCGACCGACGCACGACGTGCGGGCGTTGCGCCAATGGCTCCAATCCGACGCCTCCCTGGACGTGGTCGCATTCTTCATCCTCCGAACACTCGGGGACGACGTCAACGCCACGCCCGACGAGCTGGCGCTGATCAAGTTCCCCGTGGACGAGCTGTTCTCGGAGCACCTTGCGAGCTTCGACGCCGTGGTGCTGCAGGACTTCCCCTCGGGACCGTACGGGCTCACGCCGTACTTCCGCAACATCCTGTCCTACGTGGACAAGGGGGGCGGGCTGGTGATGGTCGGAGGGCTCAACGCGTTCTCCTCCGGCGGCTACGCGGGCACGCCGATCGAGACCGTGCTTCCGGTCGCTTTGCCTCGCGAAGCGGAGCGCGCGCTGATCGACTCGAGCGGGTTCGTTCCCCGGTACACCGCGGCAGGGCGCGGCACGCCCGTGCTCGAGTCGCTGCGCGGCCTGCTCGGCGACGAGCTCCCCGTCATGACCGGGACCAACATCGTGGGAGATCCTCACCCGGGAACCGTGGTGCTCTGGGAGCATCCTTCGCTGCGCGCCCCGAGCGGAGCCGCCATGCCCGTGCTCGCGCTGGGCGAGAAGGGCAACGGACGCACGCTCGCGCTGACCTTGGACGACACGCACCAGCTTGCGTTCAGTGAGAGCGCAGCGAGGAACGCCGGGCGAGGGTTCGGGCTGCTGTGGGATGCGCTGCTCGGATGGCTCATGCGCGATCCGCGCTACGAGCCCGCCCGCATCGATCTCGAGCGCCCATGCCGGGCCGACGCCCCCACCCGCCTGCACGTGCGCCCCGTGCCTGGAGCCACCGGCCCGGTCGAGGTCACCGTGCGAAGACTGGGAACCCACGATCCCCCGATTGCGATCCCCGCACCTCCCGATGCCGAGCCGGGACGAAGCCTCGAGGTCACCCTGCCTGCGTTGTCCGTGGGCGCATACTCGGTGCGCGTGCGCACGGGCAACGGACCGGCCACGCGACGCGAGATCGCATGTGAGCGCGGGGGCGACGAGTGGGCTGACACGCGCCCCGATCTGGAGCGCATGCGAAGCATCGCGAAGGCGTGTCGCGGCGAGGCGGTGAGCTGGAAGGACGCGGGCTCGTTGACGTTTGCGCCAGCGACGACGATCAGCGCCGAGCGGAGTGTTTCGCCCGTGCTTCCGCCGTGGGCATGGACAGTGGCCGCCGCCGCGCTGCTCGGGGCCCACTGGATTGCCCGTCGCAAGGCGGGCCTGGCCTGAAGCCCGAGGCATTGGCGCCGAAGGTCGGCGAGCGGGTCGGGCTCACGGCGCGACGCACACGCTCGAGGTGCACACCATGCCGTCCGGGCACAACGTCCCGCAGGCGCCGCAGTTGAGCTCGTCCGAGGTCGTGTCCACGCAACTTCCCGCACACAGCGTCAGGCCCCCGCTGCAGCCGCACGTCCCGCTCACGCATGTGAGCCCAGCCGGGCACGCGACCCCGCAGGTCCCGCAGTTGTCCTCGTCGGTATTCGTGTCCACGCAGCTCCCCGCGCAGACCGTGCCGCTGCATTCGCAGTCGCCCGAGATGCAGGTGAAGCCGGAACCGCAGGCGTTGTTGCACGAGCCGCAGTGGACCTCGCTCGTGGCGAGGTTGACGCACGAGGAGCCGCAGACGGACTTGGGAGCGGCGCAGGTGCAGGTGGAGGCGGCGCAGGTGAAACCGCTGCCGCACGACTTGCCGCAGCTCCCGCAGTTGCTGGAGCTGGTGGTGAGGTCGACGCAGGAGCTGGAGCACTGGGTCTTCGGTGCGTAGCATCCGCACACGCCGCCCTGGCAGGTCTCGTCTCCGTCGCAATCGTAACCGCACGACCCGCAGTTGTCCGGATCGGTCTGCAAGTCCACACAGCCGTCCCAGGAACACGACTGCAGACCGGCCGGGCATTCGCACGCGCCGCTCACGCAGACTTGCTGCTGCTGACATACCTTGTAGCAGCTGCCGCAGTGCCACTCGTCGGACGCCAGGTCAACGCACTGTCCGTAGCAGTTCTTGGCCGGCGAGACACAAGCGCAGCTGCCCGACACGCAGCTCTGCGCTCCAACACACGCGTGACCGCAGGTGCCGCAGTTCTTCGAGTCGCTCTGCAGATCCACACAGTCCAGGCCGCACGTCTGGTTGGGCGCGGCGCAGGTGCACACGCCACCGGAGCAAGTCATGCCTGCCGCGCACGCGTTCCCGCATGCGCCGCAGTGCTGCACCGTGTTCAGCGCCTCCTCGCACCCGTCCGTGGGGTCATGATTGCAGTCGCCGACTCCTCCCTCGCACACCAGCGGGGAGGCTTCCTCCCCGACCGCGTCCTCCTCCACGACGGGCAAGTCCGACACCGCGTCGGCGGAAGCGTCAGCGTCCGTCTCCGACACGTCTTGCTGCGACACATCCGGAGCGGACACGTCCGCCTGTGGCCCATCGGACTCCGACACGTCGGGTCGCGACACATCTTGCGACCCGTCGTCGGAGAAGCCGGTATCCGTCACGGTCGCGCCATCCACCGAGGTACCGGCCGCTCCGGCTTGCTCCTGAAACGCCGCATCGAAGTCGTAGCCGCAGGCAGACGACTCGAGCACCGCCGCCAGACCGAGAAGCCACAGGCCGCGCATCGTGGCAAGGGTAGCAGCAGATGCCGGAAGGGGCGACTTTCGCGAGAGCCACGGCGCCGCGCGACTTCGGCACACAAGGTGCGCGAAACGCGGCGGCGCAACAGCCCTTCACCGCCGAATCATCAGGTCCAGCTCGACGCCTACTCCTGCACGGAGATCGATTCGAACATGCCGTTGGTCGAAGCCTGGTAGTCGCCGGTGCGGTTCTTCCAGATGTTGACCAGCGTGATCATGCACCCCTGGCCGCCCTTCGCGCGGGTCAGGGCGTACTTCACGTACGACAACTGGCTCGCCTCGATCGCCGTGCCCTCCGCAGTGACGGTCGACAGGCCGTTGACCGTGACGTTCTTCTGCCCGCCGCTCCACACGACGTTGGTGAGACCGAGCTCGACGAGGGCGCTGTACAGACGCTTCTCGACGACCGAGCAGCTTTTTTCTGCGGTGAAGGCGGCCATGGCGCCGCCGCCCGCGGGGCGGAAGACCGCCCAGGAGCGGGTGTTCTGGGTCTGGCTCCAGCCCGCGGGGATGTCCACCTCGACGGGCACGCGGTTGAAGTGGAAGTGCGTCCCCTTGAGCGCATACGACGACGTCGAGACGGGCTCGGTGTTGTCGTCGCTCGAGGTCGGAGTGGGATCCGACTCCTTCTTCTTGCACATCCCGCAGCAGCCCGAGAGGGCGAACGCAGCGATCACCAGACACGTCAGCGCGACACGACCCGTGGTCATCGAGAACCTCCTCACCAGTGCGGAGAGGGTATCGCAAGATGCGCTCGGGATGACACGAAAACGAGCCGCTGCAGGGCGTGTGCGCGTGCGGCGGAGGACACGGGCTCAGCTCTCTTCGGAGTTGTCGGGGCCCCGTTGGCCCCCGCGCACCGGCAACTGGATGCGCGGCTTCTCCGGATGCGGACGATACAGGAGGATCGTGCGGCCCAGGATCTGCGCCACCGCGGAGCTCGTCTGGATCGCCAGCAGGTCCGCCGAGTCCCGCGGCCCCATCGGACACTCCTGGTGGATGCGCACCTTGATCAGCTCGTGGTCGAGCAGCGCGCGGTCCACCGCGCCGATGACGCCCTTGGTGGCGCCGTCCTTGCCGACGCTGACGACGGGGTCGAGGGCGTGACCGAGGGATCGGAGATAGCGGGCAGCCTTGCCGGACAGTTCCATGGTTCGTCTTTCGATCCGTCCAGTGCAGGGACGGCGGTTTTCTCAAGCCCGTAGCCTGGAGCCCCGAAAGGCTCTATAGGGCAAGGCCGAACTTTGGCGTGTTCCAGCCGGCGCGCAAGGACCGAGTGGAAATGGAATTCGGAAAGCATCGTCGTTGCGGCATTCTCCTGCACCCCACCTCCCTCCCGGGCCCCCACGGGATCGGCTGCCTGGGCTCCGAGGCCCGCGCCTTCGTCGACTTCCTCCACGAAGCCGGGCAGAGCATCTGGCAGGTGCTGCCGCTCGGCCCCACCGGCTACGGCGACTCTCCGTACGCGTCGTTCTCCACGTTCGCCGGCAACCCGCTGCTGGTGGATCTCGACGCCCTCGTGGCCGACGGGGTGATCGAGGCCGAAGAGCTCCGCGACGCGCCCGGCTCGGGCCCGCGCGTGGACTTCGGCGCGGTCACGGCCTTCAAGCTGCCGCTGCTGGTGCGGGCTGCGGAGCGGTTCGGTGCGCGCGCGCCGATCGAGCGTCGACGGGAGTTCGAGGCGTTCTGCGCGGATCACGGATGGTGGCTGGAGGACTTCGCGCTGTTCGTGGCGCTGCGGCAGGCCAATGGCTACCGCCCATTCAACGAGTGGGACGCGCCGCTGCGGCACCGGGATGCCGACGCGCTGCGTCGGGCCCGCGAGGAGCTCGACGCGCCGATGCACGCGGTGCGCGTGCAGCAGTTCTACTTCTACTCGCAGTGGCTCGCGCTGCGCGCCTACGCCCACTCCCGCGACGTGTTCGTGCTCGGCGACATTCCGATCTTCGTCGCGTACGACAGCGCGGACGTCTGGGCTCACCCGGATCTGTTCAAGCTCGACGCCGAGCTGCGCCCCCAGGCCGTCGCCGGCGTGCCACCCGATTACTTCTCCGCCACCGGCCAGCTCTGGGGCAACCCCCTGTACGACTGGAAGCGTCACCAGGAGACCGGCTTCGCCTGGTGGCTCGACCGCATGCGCCTCAACCTCATGATGGCCGACGTCGTGCGCCTCGATCACTTCCGCGGCTTCGAAGCGGCATGGGAGGTGCCCGTCGGTCACACCACCGCGCAACACGGCACGTGGGTGCGGGGCCCGGGTGACGCGTTCTTCGACGCGGTGCGTGGACGCTTCGGATCGCTGCCGTTGGTGGCGGAGGATCTCGGAGTGATCACCGACGAGGTTCGCGCGCTGCGCGATCGGCACGAGCTGCCGGGCATGCACATCCTGCAGTTCGGGTTCAGCCCGTGGGACGAGCGCATCTACGCGCCGCACGCGGCGGTCCCGAACGCGGTGGTGTACACGGGCACGCACGACAACGACACGACGGTCGGCTGGTTCCGCAACCTGCAGCACGAGGAGCGGGAGCTGGTGAAGGCCTACCTCAACACGGAAGGCTCCGACATCCACTGGGCCATGATCCGGGCTGCCTACGGCACCGTGGCACGCACCGCGATCATCCCGATGCAGGACGCCCTCGGGTTCGGCACCGAAGCCCGCATGAACGTGCCGGGAGTCGCCGGCGCCTCGTGGAACTTCCGCCTCACCGAGCGCCCGCACGAAGCCGTCACCCACCAGCTCCACCACCTCGCAAAGCTCTACGAGCGGCTTCCCAAGCCCGCAAAGAGCTGAGCCCCAGGCTCGCCGATCGCGCCCGCGTGGCCCCGTCGAGCCGCGCCACCACGCACAGCGCGGCGACGAATCGCTCGCGCTGCGTCCGCGGCGGCGCGTGGGTGCTCAGCTACTTCGCGGCAGGGATGTCGCGGCCGAGCGCGTGCTCGAGGTTGGCTCGTGCGATGCGCGCATCCACGCGCGCGTTGAGCGCCTCCAGGCGGCTGCGCATCAGATCGGTCTCGGCGTCGGTCAGCTCCACGCTGGTCGCGCGGCCGGCGCGGAACAGCTCACGTCGCACGCGGTAGGATTCCTCGGCGGCGGCGAGCTGACGCGCCGTGGTGTCGAGAGCGACCATGGCCTCGCGCATCGCGTTCGAGGCCTGCATCACCTCGAGGCGGACGCCGTCGCGCAGCATGTTCTTCTGCGCCTCGAGCTCGGCCGTCTTCGCCTCCAGCTCCTTGACCTGCGAGTCCGAGGTGAACGAGTCGTTGATCGTCCAGCTCAACTGCACGCCCAGATCCCACGTCGTGCGCCACTCCTCCTTCTGCGGGAAGATCCGGGTGTTCGGGTTCTGGTGGTAGAGGTTCGCGAAGGCGTCGATCCTCGGCAGATACCCAGCCTTCAACACCTTCTTGGTCTCGCGCAGCGAGTACACGGTGTCGTCGAGCGCACGAATCTCCAGACGCTTCTCGAGGGCCTCGGCCTGAAGCTGATCGATGTTCGTCGGACCGATGTTCGCCACCGGCGTCCAGACGTCTTCGCCCAGATCGTAGGTGGAGCCGGCCGGGTCGTGCATCATCACGCGGAGCTGCTCCTGCACGAGCCCCACGAGGTTTCGCGTGCGCTCCACGAGCAGCTCGGTCTGCGCCACCTGGGACTCCACGCGCATGAAGTCGGCCTTGGAGGCAGAGCCGACCTGCACGGCCACGCCGACGTCCTTGAGGTGCGCCTGCGCAGTGGCCAGCCCCTGCTCGGAGACGATGAGCCCGCCGCGGGCGCGGACCCAGTTGTAGTAGGCCACCCGCGCGTCGCGCGCCACCTTCACCCGCGACGCCTTCTCCTGGAGCTGCGCCGCGCTGTGCGAGCGGCTCGCCGCAGCGTAGTTCTGCGAGATCCGGAAGACGTAGTCGCTGATCGGGACTCCCAGCGTTCCCTGCATCGAGTACATGTTCACCGGCGGCGTCGGAAACGAAAAGGGCACCGCCGCCGCGTTCGTCGCAACACACGTCCCGTCCGGCAACCCCACCGTCGCGCCGCACTGCGACATGATCGGCCCGGCGCCCTGCGAGCCCACGATGTTCCCGAACGACGCGTAGGTGATCGGCGACAGGCGCACGTAGCGCGCCTGCAGCTGAAGACGCGGCGCGAAGTTGATCGCGGCCTGATCCACTTTGGCCGCCGCAGCCTCGACCGCTCGCACCTTCGACAGCACCTCGGGGCTCGTCATCTCCGCCTTGCGCGCGACGTCGTCGGCCCGCAGCGCACCGGCGCGCGGCTGCAGCTCCGCCACGAACTTCTGCTCGGCCTGGGCCGGTGGCGGGGTCTTGGCCTCGAAGGCAGGGGCCGAGCCGCTCGCTGCAGCGACGGCCGGCGCCCCGGGCGCAGGAGCCGCGGGCTGCTGGGCCTGCAGCGCCGACGCCGCTCCGAGCACGGCCAGCACCGTCGTCGCCACTGCCCCCGCGTGTACCGTTCTGCTGCCAATCCTCATCGCTTCCTCCGTGTCTCGCGCGGACGCTGCCGCGCCTCGCGCGAGCGCTGCACCAAAGAAACCATCAACTCGAAAGACTTCACAAAGCTCCTGCGCTGCTCCGGCGTCAGCCCCTCCAGGATGATCTGCTGCTCCCGGCGCGCCGCCTGCTGCTGCCGCTCCAACGCCGCCCGCCCCGTGGGACCGATGCGCACACGCACCGCCCGGTTGTCGTCTGCATCGCGCTCCTTCAGTACCAACCCCGCCCGCTCGAGCCGGCTGACCACCTCGCTCACCGTGTTCTGCGCGGCGCCCAGATACTCCGCGAGCGTGCCGATGCGCATCGAGTCCCGCTCCGCCAGGTGCGCCAGCACGATCAGCTGCGTCGGCCTCAGCCGCTTGCGATCGTCCGGCACGCGCATCAACTGCACCAAGCGACGCAACAGCGCACCGAGCTCGTCGAGCCGTCGCTCGAGGTCCACGTCGTCGGGGTCGATCGATCCCGCATCCGATTCGGGGGTTTGGGTCTTGGGCAACATTGTCTCGTGCAACGATATATCTTGTCGCCTCCCCCTTTGCCACCCCTACGCCCCCCTTTTTCTTCGGCTACTCGAACGCTCCGATTTCGCGGAAGAGGGGATACACCGCCCCCTCCTTCAGCGTCACCGTCACCGTGGACCCGTCCTCGTGGCGCAATGACAGCTCCAGCCCCTGCATCGCCGGAGCGTTGAAGCGGCTCTGCACCTCGCCCTCCGCCATGCCCCGGACCGGCTGCCCGTCAACGGACACGATCTGATCCCCGGGTCGAATCCCCAGCCGCGAGGCCGGCGACTCCTCGTAGACCCGCGTCACGTACGCCTCGTAGGTCCGCAGCTCGTAGAACAGGCCGTAGCCCACGAACCCGTGCGCGGGCTCATTGGACATCGTGAAGGTCGCCCCGGAGTCGCACTCCTCCTGGATTTCCTCCAGGCCCCGCTGGTCGTAGGCCCCCATCGATCCGAGATCCTTGATCCCGATCGGGTGATCGTTGAAGACGCGCGTGTCCCAGATCTCCACCCGCAGCTTGTCCTGCCCCTGGATCCGGAAGTTGCCGCGCGGCGACTTCGCCCAACTCGGCGTCAGCGTCCCCTTCTCGATGCTCGTGCGGAGCGCTTCGACCCCGTTGATCGTGAGCTTGGCGTAGGCGTCGGGCAGCCCCGTGGCCAGGTCGTTGCCCCAACGACGACCATCGCGGGTCAACGCCGGGATCCTCGCCCCCTTGAAGGCGATCCAACGGACGTCGTTGGGAGGCGGCGGGTCGAGGGCCTGTCCCGCGCGAACGACGCGGACCGGGGTCTTGATCTCGGGGTACACAGCGGGGCAGGCGACCAGCAGGCTCCCCGCGATCAGGGCGGCCGCCAACGACAGCAGGCTTCTCGGGCTCGACATGGCGCGCGGAGCCTAGCTCCCTTCCCCGCTTGCGTCACCCCCCCTTGCCGCCTCATGCATCCCGTGGTTCACCCTCGTCATGCGGCGCGCCGTCCCCCTCCTCGGTGCCCTTTCGCTGCTGCTCGGTTGCGCCGCACACCCCTCCCCCATCGCCGCCCCCTCCGCTTCCCCAGCCCCCTCCGGCATCCCGGAACACCCGGGCTGCCGCCAGGCACCGCCTCCCCACTCCCCCGCCGTCCTCGAGCAGGACTTCGAATCCGCCGATCGACGCTACGTCGGCGGCACCGTCCACGCGCTGATCCCCTTCCCCACCGATCACGTCGCGTCCGTCCTCGCCGACCCGAACGCGTGGCGCTG
>JAKLDZ010000234.1 GCA_022703255.1 Myxococcota bacterium
CTGTGCCGAGGACGATCGGCCCCCGCTCGCACAATCGGGCCGTTCTCCCGCGTCTCACGACGCCCCGCGCCCTTGGTACGGGATTCGCTCCCCTCGAGCCCCGATGTGCCGTCGGCTCCTCCTGCTCGCTGCCGTAACCGCCCTCGCCGTCGCCGCTCCTCGCATCGCCCACGCCCAGTCCCCCTTCGCTCCCAACGGGCCACTCGCCCCGTGGTCTGCGCCACTGCCGGTCCGCACCCTGCCCGCACAACCTTCGATCCCCGACGCCCACACCACGACTGTCCCCGTCGCCCCGTCCTCACCGCCCGCGATGTCCGTGCCCGGCAACGCCCGCGTCGCTCAGCCCGCCTCCGCTGCCCCCCCTTCCGCGTACACCGGATGGGCCCCGATCGACGCGCTCCCGCAGCCCTGGTCCGCCGCGCCCGCAGCCGCCCCGTCTCCTCCTCCCGCCGTCGATGCGCGAGAAATGAACCGCACTCGTGGTGCGCGTGACTCGGAGCGCATCTGGGTCAGCGCGCTCGTCAATCCCGTGCTCGCTCCTTGGGGGCGCGTGGCGGGGCGCATCGAGATCGCGCCGCTCGCCGCGCACGCCCTGTACTTCGAGTTCTCGAAGATCGACTTCTACATCACCAACCTCGAGCGTCAGGTGCCGGTCTACGAGTACGACTTCGGCTACCACCTGTTCCCCCAGGGCCACGGCGTGTCGGGATTCTACCTCGGCCCTCGCCTGATCCTCGCGCGCGGCGAAACCGACGAAGGCGTCGGAAAGGCGACCGGTATCGGTGGGGATCTCGGCTATCAGTTCGTGATCGCTGGGCACCTCGTCATCAACGCCGGAATCGGCGCAGCCCACTTCACCGCTTCCGCCGAGGCGAAGCCCGGCTACATCGACAAGGTCCTGCAGGGCATCTCCAGCGAGGAAGCGAGCGCTTTCGGCGCCAGCCTCTCCTTCGGCCAGTCCGTCGACTTCTGGCTCCCCCTCGCTACTCTCGGCATCGGCGCGGCCTTCTGATCCGTCCCTGCCGTGCTCCCACGCATGGCCATGATACGGTGTCTCCCATGCACATCCAGTTCATCGGAGCCGCACGTACCGTCACCGGATCCATGCACGTCCTCGACACCGGAAAGTCCCGCGTCCTCATCGACTGCGGCCTCTTCCAGGGCCGCCGCGCCGAGTCCAACGAGGTCAATCGCAAGCTCCGCGTGGACGCGCAGTCGATCGATGTCGCCGTCCTGACCCACGCCCACATCGATCACTCCGGCGCCCTGCCCGTGTTGATCCGCAACGGCTTCCGCGGCCGCCTGTTCGCCACCGAGGCCACCTGCTCGCTGCTCGACCCGATGCTCCGTGACGCCGCGCGCATCCAGAAGGCCGACGCCGACTTCATCAACCGTCGCAACGCCCGTCACGGCATCGACGACCCCCCCGTCGAGCCTCTCTACGCCGAAGAAGACGTCGAGGAGCTGCTCAACCGTCTCGAGCCGTTGCCCTACCACCGACGAGTGCCCATCGCCGACGACGTCACGCTCGAGCTGCTCGACGCGGGACACGTGCTCGGCAGCGCGATCTGCGACTTCGAGGTCAAGAGCAACGGCTCCAGCAAGCGGGTCGTGTTCAGCGGGGATCTCGGGCGGCGCAACGCTCCCATCCTGATCGACCCGGAGACGGTGGAGCGTGCGGACGTGCTGGTGCTGGAGAGCACCTACGGCAACCGGGTTCACGAGCCGATCCAGGAGATGGACGAGCAGCTCGCGAAGCTGATCGAGGACACGCTCGCGCGCCGAGGCAAGGTCCTCATCCCCAGCTTCGCCCTCGAACGCGCCCAGGAGGTGCTGCATGCCATCACGCGCCTGCAGAAGACCGGACGCCTGCCTGCGATCCCCATCTTTCTCGACAGCCCCTTGACCGTGCGTCTGACCCAGGTCTTCGGACGCCACAAGGACTGCTTCGACGAGGAGACCATGGGGCTGATCCAGGACGGTCGCAGCCCGTTCGAGCCACGCAACCTGCGCCTCGTCGAGTCGGTGGAAGACAGCCGGGCGATCAGCGAGTCTGCCAACCCCTGCGTCGTCATCAGCGCCAGCGGCATGCTCGAGGCCGGCCGCGCCGTCCACCACCTGCGCGCCATCGTCGAGGACCCGCGCTCCGTGGTCGCCATCGTCGGCTTCCAGGCCCAGCACACCCTCGGACGCCGCCTCCTCGAGCAGCGCCAGTTCCTCAAGATCTTCGGCGTCGAGTACCGTCGCGAAGTCCGCGTCGTGCAGCTCTCCGGCTTCAGCGCCCACGCCGACTGCAACGACCTGTCCGCCTACGCCAATGCCGTCCGCGACAACAAGGGCCTCGGACGCGTGGCCCTCGTCCACGGCGAGCCCGAGGCGCAGCAGGCGCTGATCGAGCGCTTCCGCCACGAAGGCTACGACGACGTCATCAACCCGGTTCCGCTCCAGAAACTCGAATTCTGATCTCGACAAGGATTCCATGGTATCTTCGCTGATACCATGCGCCCATCCATCGCCTTCTCCGCGCTTCCGATCGTTGTTGCCGTCGGGTTCGGCGGATGCTCTGCCCCTGTTGACGAGCCGGTCGGCGAGAGCACCGCGGCGGTCGCCCATCCCGGGCCCTGGGAAATCCCCGCGAGCACGGTGGCCAAAGGCGACACGCAGTACGTCAAGTACACCCCCGCCGGGCTGTGGGAGAACGGCAGCAACTGCTACGGGTCGCTCACTCCGGGGGCGGCCATCCTCCGCAAGTATCTGCTCGACCACTTCGCCGGCATCTCGAGCATCCTGGGCTACAGTTGCGATCAGGGGACGGTGCACCCGGAGAACATGGGGATCCACGGGACCGGTCGCGCGATCGACGTGATGATCCCGCTCGACGGCGGTGACGCCGACAACGATCTCGGCGATCCGATTGGCAACTTCCTGATCGAGAACGCTCAGCTCATCGGCATTCAGTACATCATCTGGGATCAGGTGGATTGGGTCGGATCCCACGCGGCCGGTGACAAGGTCGGGGCGTACTCGGGTACGTCGAACCCGCACAAGAACCATCTGCACATCGAGCTCTCTGTCGAGACCTCGAAGAACACCACCAACTGGTTCGAAAACGCAGTCACTCCCCCCGAGTATCCCCGGTGCTCGATCGCGTCCACCGGCGCGGTGATCGACGACAACGAGGCGTGCATCACCTACTTCGGCTCATCGGCCTACTGGCGCAAGGAGCAGGGAGTCGGGTACGGCGGCGGGCTGCACTGGACCAACGCCTTCGACTCCGACAAGCCGGGCAACTGGGCGCGATGGAACCTGACGTTCGCGCAGGCCGGGAGCTACCTGGTGGAAGTCTATCTCGAGCCGGCCTTCGCGGTCGCGACCAGCGTGAGATACGAGGTGAGGCACTCCGGAGTGGTGGACACCCTCCACGTCGATCAGTCCGCCGGCAACGGCTGGGTCCAGCTCGGGGCCCTCTCCACCTTCGACTTCGCCGACGGCAGCGATCAGTGGATTGCCGTATACGACGACAAGAAGGGGGTCGCCGACAACCAGCACATCGCAGTGGATGCACTGCGTCTCACGCGGCAGGGGGCTCCTCCGGTCGAGCCCGATGCCGGAGGGGGAGCTGGCGCAGCAGGCGCGGCAGGCGCAGCAGGCGCGGCAGGCGCGGCAGGTGCGGCAGGTGCGGCAGGCGCGGCAGGTGCGGCAGGTGCGGCAGGCAAGCCCGGCTCCGGGGGAGCGGGAGGGGCAGCGGGCAAGGCAGGCGCCGCGGGCGCGGCGGGCAAAGCGGGAGCCTCCGGTGGAGCCGTCGGCCCCGATGCGGGGACCAATGAGGAGGACCCTTCCGATCCGCCTGCCGATGGCGCCGCGTGGGATTACGACTCCGAGGGAGGCTGCGCAACCTCGCGCTCCTCCCAGCGCTCGATCGGCGCCCTCGCCCTCTTCGCAGGAATCGTCGCCGCCGGGATCGCCAGGCGCAAGCGCAACCAGCGCCCCGGCTCTCGCTGATTCGCCACGCGTCCGCAGACGACTTGCGCAAGCCGCAGCGCAGCCCCTTGCGCAACTCGCGCACCCGAAGGCCGCGCGTCGGCTTCCCACTCCTCATCAACGACTCCGCCGACTCGCCTGGATCTCACACGATCCAGCCGCGGTGCTCGCGCGAATACGTAGCCATTTGCTGCTCCGCGGAGCGAGCGTGTCCTGGCGTTCCGACGGTAGGGAGCCGTCCTGGTGCGACCCGCGCGCACCACTGGCACCCATGTTGCTCAGTCCCTCGAACAACAAGGAGGCCACCGTGAACGCGAAACTCGCATGCCTGGCTTCATGTCTGCTCCTCGCTTCCGCCACCGGATGCGTCGCCGAGACGGTGCCCGACACCGACTTCGCGGTCGTCGACTCCGACGAAAGCGCCGTCACCGCGATCGCGCCGCAGACGGTCCTCGCGCGCGCCGAAGGGATCGCTCCCCACAACCGCCCCTACGTCTTCAACGGCGTCCAGGACTGCTACGGCTACGTGCGTCAGGTGTGGAACGCCATCCTGTACGACGGCTCGAAGCACAGCGAGGATTTCTATCCCAACAGCTACAACAAGTCGCGTTGGCTCGGAGTCTCCGGCGGCTTGCCCGTCGACGATTACCCCAGCAGCAACTGGGTCTACTTCTCCAGCCCCGATCAGCTCCTGCCCGGCGACGTCCTGTCGACACACCAGGGCCACACCTGGGGCGACACCTGGCACGGCGGCCTGTACGCCGGCAAGGTCAACGGCGAGCATCGCATCTGGGACAACAGCGGGAGCGCCAACGGAGCCTACAACCGTTCGTTCTACTACGGCTTCCACTACTATTATCGTCCCACCCACCAGAAGCTCGCGGCAGCCCTCGGCTCGGGATCGTCTGGCAGCAGCTCGAGCTCCTCGGGCAGCAGCAACACCACGACCCCGAAGTTCACCACCGAGTACGGAACCTTCGTGCCGTACTTCACCATCAACATCCGCAGCGCGCCGAACACCTCCGCAACCATCGTCGGCTCCTACGGCGCCGGTCAGCCCGTCAACTACGACTCCTACTACAACGACGGCCACTACGTTTGGATCCACTACGTTTCGTACAGCGGATACAACCGCTACATGGTCGTGCGCGAGAACGGCGAGGCTTGGGGTGACTTCTACTGAGGCTGCCGGCTCGGGCGAGTCGCCGCCCGTGCCTCCTCCGCAGTGAGCCGTTTCCTTGGTCCCTCCCATCCTTCCCTCGACGCGCGTTGCCGGCGATCGCTGTGCCGACGGCCTCAATGCACCGTCTACCCGAAGTCATTCAACCGGAGAGGGAAGGGGATGGGCCGCTCAACGCCGCGGCCCCAGCCCCCTGCGCGCGAGCTCCTCGTTGCCCCACTCGCCCGGCTCGTGCCCCAGCGACTCCCAACCCGACAGCAGCCGTCCCTGCTCCTTGCGATCGAGCAGCCCGTGGTCCCCGTCCCACAGCGCCTTGGCCTCGGCTACCCATCGTTGCGCCGATTCCGTGTCCCCGAGCGCCAGGTGGGTCAGACCCCGATAGAGCGCATAGCGCGCCTTGGACTCCGCCGACCGATCGGCCTGCGCGGGCTCGACGGCCATGAGCTCAACAACCGCCTCGGGGTATCTGCCTTTGTGGAAGTCCTTGATCCCCCGGGACATCGCGCCCCCGCATCCGGTCAGGGCTCCAGCCAGCACAGCGATCAGCACCACGACGCACGCGCTCCGATTCATGGAGCCCCTGTCGGCCCGACCCCCCTGGCGGTTGCGGAAAAAATCGCGCGCCCCTGCCGAGCCTCAGTTCAGACGCGCCGAAGGGCGTGCCCTGCGTCCCGACGCGGCCAACAGATCCTCGAGGGTGTGCAGCGATCCGGCCGGGTCTTCGCCCCCGTCCTCTCTCGGCTCCACTTCCTCCTCGCCCGCATCGTACTCCGGCACCATCGCCGCCGCGGCCCATCGCTCCGCAAGCATCGCTGCCATGCGCTCCAGGAGCGGCCGCGCCGTCTCGCGCTCCGTCGCGCTGATCACGATGGCGTTGTTGCGACCGAGCACGAGGCGACGCCCTTCTCCCGGCGTGAGCAGGTCGGCCTTGTTGAACACCAGGAGCCGGGGCACCGGCAGCAGCCCGAGATCCTCGAGCACCTCCTCGGTGGTCTGGATGTGCTGATCCCGATCGTGATCCGACGCATCCACCACCTGCAGGATCAGGTCCGCGTCGGACGCCTCCTCGAAGGTGGCGCGGAAGGCGGCGTACAGGTCCTTGGGCATGTCGCGGATCAGCCCCACGGTGTCGGTGAGCACGACCTCGCGCTCCTCGGGGAACCGCAGACGCCTCGATCGGGGATCGAGCGTTGCGAAGAGCTTGTCCTCCGCCAGCACGTCGGCCCCGGTCAGGGTGTTGAGCAGCGTGCTCTTGCCTGCGTTGGTGTACCCGACGATCGCCACGATCGGCACCGCGTTGCGGTGCCTGCGCTGCCTGCGCTGCCTGCGCTGCTCCGCCAGCTTCTTGAGCTGCGTCTCCAGGTGCGTCACCCGCTCGCGCGCCCTGCGCTTGCCGATCTCGAGCTTCGTCTCCCCGGGCCCCCGCCCACCGATCCCTCCCGTGAGACGCGACAGCGAGTCGTCTTTCTGCGAGAGCCGCGGCAGCGCGTACTTGAGCTGCGCCAGCTCCACCTGCAGCTTGCCGTCCCGGCTCTGCGCACGCTGCGCAAAAATGTCCAGGATCAGCTGCGTTCGATCCACTACCTTCAAGTCCGTCTGCCGCGCGATCGTCGACGCCTGCGTCGGCGTCAGGTTGTTGTCGAAGATCAACAGCGACGCGTCGAGCCCCACCGCCCGCACGATCAGCTCGTCGAGCTTGCCGCGCCCGAGCACGTAGCGCGGATCGATCCCGTCACGCACCTGCACCACCGCGTCGACCACCGTCACGCCTGCAGTGCGGGAGAGCTCACGCAGCTCGCGCAGCGACGTGTCCATGCGCGCGATCGCGTCCTTGCGCCCCTTGTCGCCCACCTGCACCAGGATCGCCCGCCCCTCGCTGGCCACCTCGCGCGTGCGCGCCCGCTTCGCGAACTCGCTCTCGAGCGCCGTCATCAGCTGCCCGAAGTCCTCGTCGAGCTGCCCCGCGGGCACCGGCCCGATGACCCGGTACGGCTTCTCCTGCGGCTGCGCCGGCACGTTGTACGCGTACGACACCGAGCGCACGTCGCCCGTGGCTCCCATCTGCAGCGCCGCCACCAGGTCGAGCCGCAGACGCACCAGGTCCACCAGGTCGTCGTGCGTCAAGGCCTCGCCGTGCAAGTGCGTGTGCACCAGTCGCAGCCCGCGGAACCGTCCGCTCGCGCTGCGCAGACGCCCCACGTTGGGGAGCATCAGCCGCGTGGCGTCCCCCACGATCACGTAGTCCACCTGCCCTGAGCGGTGCACCAGCGCGCCCACCTGACGCGCGCTCTCCCTGGATGCTTCGCTCAACGAACGAATGAGCTCTGCGCTCGCGATCGTGTCGAGCGGCACCCGTCGTCTGTAGATTCTCTCGAGCTTCTGGATGGCCAGGGGCGAGAGCCCGGATGTGTTGCCGAACAGTTCTGGCATGCTGATTCGCTGCTTCCCGCCGGAGAGTCTGGCACGAGGCAGGGCCAACGCCAAGCCCGCGGCCGCAACGACTTCCGCGTCGCCCCCCCTTCCAGCCCCCAGCCCCGCCTCCCTCCACGCGGTTGCCCACACGCCTCCTCGCCCCGTGTCCCGCGCTCCTCGGCATCGTCGCTGTTGCCCCCGCTCACGACTGAGCTACCTTCGTGGAGTTCACGCGCCACCCCGGCGCGTGGGGGAGCTCTCCATCATGGCCCGCATCGGCCAGCTCGACTTCAATCATTGGGTGGCCGACCGCAAGGGCGAGCGCGCTGGAGGAGAAGACGGAGGCGAGCACGCGTACGCCTACGCCCTCGATCGCCAGACCCGCGTCGCCTTCGACACCGCCCGCCCCGTCCAGCTCGCCACCGAGGCCGCCGTTCGCGCCTTCAAGGCCTTCGGCAAGAACGAGCTGCTCGGCCAGGCCGTGCGGATCGGCCCCCGTCAGTTCCCGCGCGTCCACGCCCTCGTCGCCTCCTGCTCCGAGTCCCTCGGCATCGCGCTGCCCACCGTGTACGTCGTCAACAACCCGGTCCTCAACGCCGGAACGCTCGGAACCAACGACGACTCGTTCATCCTGATCCACTCGGCCCTGGTGGATCACATGTCCGATCTCGAGCTCAAGTCCGTCATCGGCCATGAGTGCGGTCACATCCACAACAGCCACGTGGTCTACCTCACAACGCTTGACTACCTCACCAAGATGGCCGGCGTCTTCCTGTCCTGGGTCGTCACCCCGGCCATCGTCGCGCTGCGCGCGTGGAGCCGTCGCGCCGAGATCACCAGCGATAGAGCCGCTCTTCTGTGCGTCGGCGACCCCGCCGTCGTGACCCGCTCCCTCGCCAAGCTCGCCCTCGGCTCCCAGAAGCTCTACGAGCAGCTCGACCTCGAGGTCTTTCTCGAGCAGCACGCAGAGAGCCGCGAAGGTCCGGGCAGGCTGTCCGAACTGTTCGCCTCGCATCCGTGGGTTCCCAAGCGCGTGCTCGCCCTGCGCGTCTTCGAGCAGAGCCGCTTGTTCCGCAAACGCGCAGGACTCGGTGACGACGGCCTCTCCATGAAAGAGGTCGATGACAAGGTGCAGGATATCCTCAAGGTGGTGACCTGATGCTCGACTCCTTCCAGCTCAAGCGCCTCGGCGTCGTCGACGCCGTCTCCGAGCTCGCCTCCGTCGCCGACTCCGTCGGCGCTCGCTCCGTCGCCGCTCGCGTCCGCGATTCCATCGTCCAGAAGCTCCGCGACGACCGCTTCAACCTCGTCGTCGTCGGCGAGTTCAACCACGGCAAGACCACTCTCGTGAACGCCTTGCTCGGCGCCAACGTCCTGCCGGTCGGCGTCACCCCCACCACCGCCGTCATCCACGAAATCTCCTGGGGTGATACCCCCTCCGCTCGCACCGAGTACGACTCCGGCGAGGTGAAGGAAGTCCCCTTCGATCAAGTCCGCTTCTTCGCCCTCGGCAATCCTGCCCCCGAACCCGACCCCGGCCCCGTCCGCGCCCTGCTCGTCCGCTACCCCGCACCCCTGCTGCGCGACCACGTCAACCTCGTCGACACCCCCGGCGTCAACGAC
>JAKLDZ010000235.1 GCA_022703255.1 Myxococcota bacterium
ATGAACGATGGAGCGCACGCAGGGAGGACATGGCGCCCGATCGTGGAGTGCAGCTCGCGGGAGGGCAACCCCCGAGGCAGAGTGATTTCAGCTCTCGCGTGCAACGAGCCCGCAGCGCCCCGGGCTCGGAACGTTGCTTCGTCGGGATCTCAGGCTCCCGGGCTTCGAATCGAGGGGATCGCCACGAAGGCGACCTCACCGGGTCTTTTTCGGCACGATCGTGTAGCCGGTGAGGACGCGGGCCCAGCGGCTGATGGGGACATCCTGCAGCTTGTCCGTGAGCTGCGCGGCATACGCCGCCCCTTGCGCCTCGCTGCCGCCCGCCGCGGGCTTCAGACGATCGAAGTCCCCCTTCTCCGCGAAGGCGTAGACCATCAACGTCTCGCGCGTCTCGTGCCTCGGGTTGCGCAGGGCCGCCTGCAGCTTCACCCCCGCCGCGCGCTCCCTCGCCGTCGGAATCGTGGCCGGCTTGCCAGGCTCCGCCACGACCTCCGGCTCCTCCGACGTCGGCAGCAGCACCTCTGCCTTGCCATCCGGCTCCAGGAAGTAGGCCACGACGTACGCCTTGCGCCCCGACTCGATCACGATGTCGAGCGTGTCCCCTTCCTGGATCGTCGCCGCCATCCGCACCGTCACGTCGAGCGGAGGCTGGTTCCCGATCCGCTTCGGGGCAAAGCCGTACGCCTGCTCCGTCTTCCACTCCGTCTCGTCGAGGACCTTCGAGCCGCCGTCGTGCTCCACCGACGGCACGATCCCGTTGACCGCGACGCCGAGCTTCCCGGCCACCTCCGAGGAGACCATGAGAGTGCGTTTGCCCCGCCCCACGAACACCGTCTCGACGATGGTCTCGCCGCAGGGTCCGCGGGTGTCGGCCTGCAGGATCTCGGTGTTCTCGATTGCGATGTCCGCGGTGACCGCCTTGCCGTACTTCGCCTCGAGATCGACGATCTTCGCGAAGCCTGCCGATATGGAGGTCAGATCGTGGATGTTGACCTGCCGGTGGGTGCCGAACTCCGCCTTCTTCCTCTTGATCTGCACCTCGCAGCCAGGCGCACGCGCGTCGGCGATCGTCCACCCGCCATCGCCCGTCGCGTGAACGGCTCTCCCCAGCAGGCTCTCCGCATCGTTCTGCGGGAACAGCAGCAGGTTGGCCTGCTCGGTGCTCTGCGTCTCCACCGGCGGCTTCGGAGGCTTGTGCGTCGCCTCCATCGGATGGGCGCCGGAGCAACCGGTCAGGGCAAGAACCAGGGGAATGAAGCGGAGGCTGTGGCTCATTGAGAACCTGATACACGGGATGAGGGCGGGGCTGAAGAGGACGCGGAGAGAGCGCGCAAGCTCGCCTCTTCCGGCAGCGGGTCCCCGGCCGCAGCCGGACTCACGGCGGCCAGCAGTTGCCGCCGCTGCACGTGTAGCCGGCCTTGCAGAGCTTGCCGCACCCGCCGCAGTTGGCCGGGTCGGTGCTGATGTTGACGCACTTGCTCGAGCACATGGTCATGCCGACCGGGCATTGGCACTTGCTGCTCACGCACACCTGCGTGCTCGGGCACGCGTTGTTGCACGCACCGCAGTGGGATGCGTTGGTCGCCGTGTTGACCTCACAGCCGTCGAACGTGTTGACGTTGCAGTTGGCGTAGCCCGTGAGACACGCGATGCCGCATGTGGCAGCCATGCACGTCGCCGACGCGTTCGGACGCGTCGGGCAGTGATTCCCGCACGTCCCGCAGTTCGATTTGTCGCTGGTGATGTTGACCTCACACCCGTCCGGGACCTGTTGGTTGCAGTTCGCAAACCCCGTCTTGCAGGTCAGGATCCCGCACGTCGCATTGGCGCACACCGGATTCGCGTTCGGGAGCGCACAGAAGTTGTCGCACGCGCCGCAGTTCAGCGTGCTGGTGACGATGTTCGTCTCGCACCCGTCGGAAGCCAGGTGATTGCAGTTCCCGAACCCCGTGTCGCAGCTCAGAATCCCGCACTGTCCCCCCGCACACTTCGCTTTCGCGTGTGCAAACGAGCAGACGTTCCCGCAGGCACCGCAGTTGAGCAGGCTGGTGGCCAGGGACGCTTCGCACCCGTTCTGCCCGGAGCTGTCGCAATCCTCCCATGCCGCGTCGCACGAGTAGGTGCAAACTCCCCCCGCGCATGCCTCCTGGGCGTTCGCAACATCGAGGCATGCGTTCCCGCACGCTCCGCAGTTCGCCAGGTCCGTCTGCACCACCTTGCACTGCCCCTGACAGCACGCCTCCGGCGCAGGACACTCGTGCTGCGTCGGTATGCACCCGTCGATCGTGCACTTCTTCTCGTTCAGGTTGCACAGCTTGCCCAACGGACAGTTGTCGTTGCCGGTGCACTCCACACACGTGCTCGTCGCACCATCACACGCGTGCCCCGTCACGCAATCAGCCGCGATCTGACAGTGCAGGCCATCCTTGCACGCAGCACACACCCCGCCGCCACAGTCCACATCCGTCTCGGTTCCGTTCTTGACCTTGTCGAAGCAGTCCTGCGCGAGCACGTCGCTGCCGACGTCCGGAGACTCCCCATCCGGAACCTCTGCATCGGGCGCGGCATCCTCGCCAAGCCATGCGTCGGGCTCCGCATCCTCGGACGACTCCGCATCCGACGCCCCCTCCTTACCCGCATCTTCCGGCGGCGCGCCGTCCGACATCGAGGAGTCGGCGCTCTGGTCAATGGTCGCGTCTGCAGACGCGGAGTCGTCCATCTGGTCGATCGACGCATCGCCGGAAGGCTCGTCGCCGTCGCTGTCCTTGTCGTCGTCGCTGCAGCCTGCTCCGACCGCGGCAGCGAACGCTGCAAGAAACACGAACGGGATTCGAGCTCGATGGTCTGGCTTCCGCGCACGCATGATATGCCCCTGTCCCCCGACTCCGGGCTCCGCACCTCACGCCCGTCACAGGAAGCACCAGTCTAGTCCCGGGCCGCACGAAGCCGCAACCGCTCCACCCGTCGGCGCATGGACCGGGTTTGACCGGACATCAGCGCCCCTGGATCCTGAGCGTTCCTCGAGCACTGGCCTGGAATCCTGCTACGGTTTCCCCCCCCTTCCCCGTTCGGGTCGGGGTACGAACGGAATGCACAGCTCCCCTGACTCCCAAACCATTCCGGTGCGCAGCCGCGACGCGCTGCGCCTCCATGCCGAAGCCGCCGGCACGGGCGACACGATGCTCTTGTGCAACGGGCTGTTCTGCTCCACGCACTATTACGGCGCATGGCTCGAACACTTCGCCCCCTCGTGGCGCGTCGTCCAGTTCGACTACCGCGGACACGGACGCAGCGACGAGCCGCCTCACCCGGACCGCGTCGAGATGCAGCACCTCGGGCACGACGCCGAAGACGTCCTGCGCGCCACCTGTCCCGATCCTGTCGTGATCGTCGGACACAGCATGGGCGTCCGCATCGCCCTCGACCTGTACTGCCGTGTCCCGCACCGCGTTCGCGCCCTGGTCCTGCTCTGCGGAAGCGTCTACGACTCCCTCGGCTCCGTGCCCAGCCGATTCCCCATGCGACACGCTGTCACCGGCCTGCTCGGCCTGTCCGATCACCTCGGCCCGGTCGCCCCCTGGCTCAAGCACAAGTCCACGAAGCACGACCTGGTCTCCGCCGTCGGCTACTGGCTCGGCGGGCTCAGCCGCACCCTCACGCCGCGCGAGCCCGTCCAGAAACTCCTGCGTCACGTCGATCGCCTCGACATGCAGCTCATCGCCTCCCTCGGACGCTCCTACATCGATCACAGCGCCGAGCACCTGCTCCCTCGCGTGCGAGTCCCCACCCTCATCGTCGCCGGCGAGAAGGACCTGCTCGCACCGCCCGCTCACGCACACCGCGTCGCGCGCAAGCTGAGTCGCGCCGAGGTCCACGTGTGCAGCGATTGCACCCACCTCGCCCCCGTGGAAAAGCCCGACGAGGTCCACGAAGTCGTCGGCTCCTTCCTCTCGCGGAACCTCGGGTCATGAAGCCTGCCCTGCTGCTGTCCATCGCGCTGCTCGCCGCGTGCGCCCCTGCCCGCGCTCCCATCAGCTCCCCTTCGCTCGCATCATCCACGCCGGCGATCTCCAGCGCGCCTCCCATCGCCGCGTCCGCAAGCGCTGCGCCGATTCCCTCTTCTGCTCCGCCTGCCGCCACGGACCTCGAACCCGACGTGCCCGACGCTCCGGCGCAGCCTCGCGCGCTTGTGGTCTTCGACCCGCCCCACAAGCTCGGAGATCGTCCTCGCCTCCCCGATCCGGAGCTCGAGCAACGCGAGAGCAGGGAACTCGCTGCCTGGAATCGCGGGGGCCGCAACGGCAAGTTCCACCCGGAGCCCCGCGTCGTCGTCGATGCCGTCAAGGCGCAGGGGGCGCTCACCGCTGCGGTCGTTCAGCGCGAAGCGCGCAAGAACGCCTACACCGCCATTCGCAAGTGCTACGACGCCGCGCTCGCGAAGACCCCGCAGTTGTCCGGGAAGCTGCGCGTCCAGCTCACCATCCGCCGCTCCGGAGCTGTTGGAAAGAGCAAGGCCTCCGGACGTCCCACGCTCGACGACAAGGACGCCGTGAGCTGTCTCGTCGCCGCGATGAAGACCGTCCGGTTCCCTGCACCGCCGAGAGGCGACGTCACCGCCGTGCTCGAGCTCACGCTCAACCCCGGTGACCTGCCCGTGCGGCTCGCCGAAGATCCCCCCGTGGAACCCGGTCCCGGACGTCTCGATCCAAACGCTGCGCTGGCCCTCGTCGCCGGCTCCGTCGGCAAGTCCGCGCAACACTGCTACGACAGCGGGCTCGCGCGAGTCCCCGGCCTCTGGGGCAGGCTAGCGCTGCGGGCCGACATCGCCTCCGATGGCTCCGTGCGCGCGGTCGCGGAAACCGAATCGACGTTCCCGGACCCGGAAACCGCGCGCTGCGTGTCCGAGGCCCTCGCACGCGTCGCCTTCCCCGCTCCCCGCGGGGGAGATCTGAGGCTCGTCGTCCCGCTCCGCTTCGGCAAGCGCCCACTCGACGATCGCGCCACGAGAAGGTAGCGTCCCGCCCGTCATGGCCATCGACTTCGACCCCAACGCCGCCGCGCTGTACGACGGGATCTTCGGCCTGCCCCATGGAGCCGAGGATGCCCGGGTACTCCTCATTCCCGTTCCCTTCGACGCGACGACTTCGTATCGCGCGGGAACCGCAGGCGGACCGGCGGCGATCCGCGAAGCGAGCCTGCAGGTGGACCTGCACGACGCCGACACCGGCGAGCCGTGGAAGCACGGCATCTTCATGCTCCCCGAACCCGAGGAGATCGCCGAGCTCAATCGCCAGGCCAGCGCCGCAGCCGCGCCCATCAAGGCCGCTGGCGGACAGGGCGATCACGCTCAGGCCCTGCGCGTGGTCAATCGAGCAGGCGACGCCGTCTGCACCTGGGTCCACTCCCAGACGAAGACCTGGCTCGATCGCGGCAAGCTCGTCGGGGTCGTGGGCGGAGACCATGCTTCGCCGCTCGGCGCCATCCTCGCCCTCGCCGAGCGACACCCCGGACTTGGCATCCTCCACGTCGACGCGCACGCCGATCTGCGCGTCGCTTACGAAGGCTTCGAGCAGTCCCACGCCAGCATCATGCACAACGCCCTCGCGAGGTGCCCGGCGATCGCGCGCCTCGTCCAGATCGGGGTCCGCGACCTGTGCGAGCAGGAAGCCGCTGCCATCCGGTCGTCCGCCGGACGCATCCGGACCTTCCACGATTCGGAGCTCGCGCGCGCGATGTTCCGCGGCGAGTCGTTCGCATCGATCGTGGACCGAATCCTGGCCGAGCTGCCCCGCGACGTGTATGTCTCCTTCGACATCGACGGGCTCGATCCCTCGCTGTGCCCGAACACCGGCACGCCGGTGCCCGGGGGCCTCTCGTTCCAGCAGGCTTGCTACCTGCTCGAGGCCCTCGCCGCAAAGGGCCACCGCATCGTGGGATTCGATCTGTGCGAGGTGTGCACCGGGCCGGAGGATGGCCCCGAGACGATCGACGCGATCACCGGTGCCCGCGTTCTCTACAAGCTGATCGGGTGGGCACTGAGGACGAGGGATCCGAATCGAGCCGCTTGAGGGGATCCCGCTCCCGCGAGGCGGGAGCGGGCGAGGCGCTAACCGTTCGTACGACGACGCATTCCGCGTCCGAGCAACGCGAGTCCGGCAAGGAGCAGCGCAGCCCAACCGCTTGACTGCCGTCCGCCCACAGTCCGGCACCCGCATCCGCCGTCATCCTTGGACTCGGGCTCCGCCGGGCCGCCGGCCGATCCGTCGGTCGCCGAAGCATCCGACACGACATCCGCCTGCGCATCGGTCGGAGCCACGTCGGACTTCGCGTCACCAGCCGCATCCGGCGCACCGCCTTCCCACACCATGCACACGCCGCTGACGCACTCGAGCCCCGTGATGCACTGGGCCTTGGTGGTGCAAGTCGTGTTGCACGCTGTCGGGCCGCACGTGTAGTTGCCGCACGGCTTGGTCGTTCCCTTCTGGCAGGTCCCCGCGCCGTCGCATGCGCCGGGCGTGGTCTCCACCCCCGCCGCGCACGTGGACTCGGAGCACACCGTCGAGGCTCCCGGTAGCACGCACTGCGTGACATCCGCTCCGTCGCACTGCCCCTGGCACGTTCCCACACCAGCGCAGGTCGGACGGCCACCATGAGGAGCGCCCGTGACCGGCGAGCAGGTTCCCTCGCTGCCGGCAACGTCGCACGCCTCGCACTGCTCGTCGCACTCCGTGCTGCAGCAGACGCCGTCGATGCAGTAGGCAGAGTCGCACTGGTTGTGGGCGCTGCAGGCTTCTCCGGGCTGACCCTTGAGCTTGCACACACCCGCCGCGCAGTACGAGCCGTAGGCGCAGTCCGTGTCGATGGCGCAATCGCCGCCGCACGCGTTGCCAACGCACAGGAAGGGCGCACAAGGCTGCTCCTGCACGAGGGGGCACGCTCCGTTACCGTCGCATCCCGCAGCGAGCGTCGCGACGCTGTTCGTGCAGCTCGCTTCGCGGCACGAGGTGGTGTCCGTCGGGAAGTGGCATCCGGCGTTGTCCGTGCCGTCGCACGAGCCGCCGCAGACGGTGCCGTCGGTCACGCACGCCGGACGCGCCCCGTGGGGCGCACCGGAGACCGGGACGCAGTTGCCTTCCTGACCGACGACATCGCACGCCTCGCACTGGCCGACGCACGCGCCGAGGCAGCACAGGCCGTCGACGCAGAACCCCGAGGCGCACTGTGTTGCATCCGCGCAAGCGTCACCCGGGGGCAGCTTGCCCTTGCAGAAGCCCCCGGAGCAGAAGTAGTCGGGGGAGCAATCGGTATCGACCTGGCAGTTGCCTGCGCACGACTCTCCGACGCACTTGTACGGCGAGCAATCCTGCTCCTGCAGCACCGGACACGCTCCCGCTCCGTCGCAGCTGGCCGGCAGAGTCGCCACATCGCCCGTGCACTCCCCCTGCCTGCAGTTCGCCGTCGGGTACTTGCACGTCGAGGTGAGCGTCCCGTCGCAGCTCCCTCCGCACAGCGTACCGTCCGTCGCGCAAGTCGGCCGCGTCCCGTGGGGAGCCCCCACCACCGGTGAGCACGTTCCTGCCTTGCTCGCCACGTCGCACGCCTCGCACTGGCCGCCACAGGCCGTGTTGCAGCACACGCCGTCCTTGCAGTGGCCGCTCTTGCACTGGTTCGCGCCGCTGCACGCCTCGCCGTTGTCGTACTTGACGGTGCAAATGCCCGCCGAGCAGAAGTTGGTCGCGTTGCAGTTCGCATCGGTCGTGCAGTTGCCGCCGCAGATCGTGCCGGCGCAACTGTAGGGAGCGCAACTCTGCGTCTGCGGGCTCGGGCACTTGCCCGTGTTCTCGCAGAAGGCTTCGAGCAGCGCGACGTTGTTGTTGCACAGGGCCGCTCTGCACTTGGTCGTCGTGCCAGGATACGTGCACGCGTTGGTGACCGTGCCGTTGCACACGCCACCGCAAGGCGATCCATCGGTGATGCACGCTGGTCTCGAGCCGTGCGGCTTGCCGGTCACCGGGGAGCAGGTCCCCAGCGCACCCGCGACGTCGCACGCCTGACACTGCCCCGTGCACGCGTTGTTGCAGCAGTAGCCGTCCGCGCAGATGCCGCTCTTGCACTCCGCGTTCGCCGCGCACGCACCGCCGTTGTCCTTCTTCACAGCACACGCGCCCGATGCGCAGAAGTACCCGGACATGCAGTGGGAGTTGTCGGCGCACGTGGTGCGGCACGCGTTGGTTCCGCACACGTACGGATCGCAGTCGTCGGTGGAGATCATCGGGCACGACGGGCCCGTTCCGGTGCAGTTGGCGGCGAGAGTTCCGACTCCGCTCGCGCACGACGCGGCCCTGCACTCGACCGAGACCGGCTTGAACGAGTCCTTCGGGCACCCGTTGACGATGCCGTTGCAGACCTCCGCGACATCGCAGATGTCCGCCGCGCCGCGACACACCGTCCCTGCAGGCTGCTTGGCGTCATTCGGGCACGAAGTGGAGCTGCCGGTGCACTCCTCTGCCAGGTCGCACAGCCCCAGCGACGCGCGACACGGCGTCCCCTGCGCCGCCGGGGTCGTGTGGTCGCACTTGCCTTCCTTGCAGCGGTCCTCCGAGCAAGGTTGCCCGTCGGAGTTGCACTCCGTGCCGTCGCTCTTGAACAGGTCGGGCGGACAGGTCGTGGACGACCCCGAGCACGCCTCGGCGATGTCGCACTCGTCGACCGCCGCACGACACTCCGTTCCGGCGTTTCCTGCTGGGTGCGCGCAAACACCCGCTTTGCAGACGTCCAGCGTGCAGACGTTCGTGTCCGCCGTGCACGCCGTCCCGTCCTGCACCTTGGAGTCTGCCGGGCACTCCGTGCTCGCCCCGTCGCACACGTCCGCCTTGTCGCACTCGCCGTTCTTCTGACGACAGGTCGTCCCCTGGTTCCCCGCCGGGTGCGTGCACACTCCCGTGGTGTTGCACTGGTCTACCGAACACGGGTTCCCGTCGTCCGTGCACACCGTTCCTTGGGACTTGAAGCTGTTCGACGGACACGCCGCTGACGTGCCCGTGCAGTTCTCGGCCAGGTCGCACTCGCCTGCGGCGACCCGACACACGACGGAGGATGGCGAGAATCCATCCGCAGGGCAGTCCTTGTTTCCCCCCGTGCACACCTCCGCGACGTCGCAAGCCCCGTCCTTCGCTCGACACTCGG